>JBGSVR010000298.1:0-1979 GCA_041752855.1 Thermosynechococcaceae cyanobacterium | reverse complement strand
TCTTCCGTCATTCATTGATTCTATTGACCTGCCATAACCCATTGACCTGCCATAATAAGAGCAAACATTTTGGGGACGTTTTGTGAATTCTTCAGCGACTGCTAGTCCTACTGCCATTGCCGATCGCATTATTGTGCCCCTGGATGTGCCGACGAAGGACGCGGCGATCGCCCTCATCGACTCCCTCAGCGAGGTGCAGTTTTGGAAAGTGGGGCTAGAGCTATTTGTCAGCAGCGGCCCTAGTATTCTGGATTATTTAAAACAGCATCAGAAAAAAGTCTTTTTAGACCTAAAGCTGCACGATATCCCAAATACCGTTGCCGGAGCCTGTCGCGCCGCAGGTCGGTATGGCGTAGATTTGCTCACGGTTCATGCCACCAACGGGCGAGTAGGGCTTAAAGCTGCTCAAGCTGCCGCAACTGAAGGAGCAGCCCAAACAGGGGTTGCGCCACCCAAGGTTATTGCAATTACGGTACTCACGAGCCTGTCTGCCAGAGAATTAGCCTTTGATCTCAAAATCCCGCTAGAGCTTCCAGAGTATGCCCTTCAGATGGCGCTATTAGCAAAAGAATCTGGGTTGAGTGGCGCAGTGTGTTCTCCTCAAGAAGCCAGTCAACTGCGACAAATCTGTGGGGATAACTTTTTGCTGGTGTGTCCTGGAGTACGGCCTAGGGGTGCGGCCTTGGGCGACCAACAGCGCGCACTAACGCCTGCTGAGGCGATCGCCGCTGGTGCTAATCATCTCGTCATTGGTCGTCCCATCACAGAAGCCGCCGACCCCGCAGCGGCATTTGATGCCATTTGCCAGGAAATTGCTGCCCTTGTTTAGGTGGTGGGGACAAAGGAAAGGGGCGATCGCCAGAGTTGCTCTGCTGAGTCTAGTTTTCTGCAACGGCTATGGTTTGTCTGCGGCAGAAAACCCAGTCTTTAAGCAACCATCTCCTTCCACAGCGGCAATCTTTTCTCAACAATGTCCGAGTACGCTCCCTGCGCTCGTAGAACGGATGCTTCCAGATTTACCGAGCTACATTAATCGCGTTCGCATCCGTGCGGGAATTACTAAAAGCTACATTGTGCTGGCGGCAAAACCCGAATTTGAACCCTTGCCGCTGTCGGGCATGGCAGATTTGCCGTCACAGCCTCAATCAAGTGACGTTAAGCAGTTTTTCTTTACTACCCTCATGCGTCGCTATGAGGGGCAAAGCATTACTAACCTTCAGGAATATCACTGGGCGTTCTTCGCTGGGCAGCAGCAGGACTGGCAGCTTGCCATGATGTACTCCACGATTGGGGTGTATCCTGCAACGGCATCACAGCCACCCCTTGCGCCGCGCAATAGCAGTGATGGCAGTGTTGCAGTTGCCATTAAAGCTTGGCTAGCAGACTGCCGTACCGGAAACTTAATGCCCCCTTCAAAGCTCAAGTCCATGTCTCCCCAAAAGCCTTCTGTCAGTGAATAGATCGCGTTTGGGCTATTTCTGGGAAATCTGAATGTAGAACCCTTGCTCGTATCTTCATGTCCTATGCTTTGGTGATATCGTCTAATGTCCTGCACTAGGCAAACACAGCATCTGCCTCAAAGTCGTTGATATCTTCAGCTGCGTCATCTCAATTACCATAGAAGTGGAGGTCTAACTGTATGCCTGCTAGAGATCTTTACCATGACGCAATCAAGTCTGCCCTGATTAAAGACGACTGGAAAATTCCTGGTTGACTGACAAAAGATGAATCTAAAAGCCTAAAACCCTTTCCAGGATAGGATTTAGAGTCATCACTCGGTCGCATAGACAAAAGTATGAATCTGAAACTCAAGTCGATAACGCCGCTTTTCATCTTGGTTGCGCGAGGCCATTGCAGGGTCAGGATCATGATGACTCGTAAAACAGACCGTGCTAATCAGCTCCCATCCTTTAAGGAAGGCTGCTTTAACCCATTCCCAGCCAATGCGAAAATAGCTATTGCCTCGAAACCAATGGGTA
>JBGSVR010000297.1:0-5799 GCA_041752855.1 Thermosynechococcaceae cyanobacterium | reverse complement strand
CGTTTCTTGTGCCAGCACGGGTAACTTGGCCAACTCAACCGCTGCGATCGCCGCCCATGCCGGACTCGACTGCTGCGTCTTCATCCCTTCCGATCTCGAAGCCGGAAAGGTGATTGGTACATTGGTCTATGCGCCTACGCTCATGGCAGTTCACGGAAACTACGATCAGGTTAACCGCCTTTGTTCTGAAGTTGCCAACACTCACGGCTGGGGCTTTGTCAACATCAACCTGCGTCCCTACTACTCCGAAGGTTCCAAAACCCTCGGCTACGAAGTGATTGAGCAGCTCGGCTGGGAACTCCCCGACCACATTGTTGCCCCCCTTGCGTCTGGTTCTCTATTTACCAAAATCTATAAGGGTTTCAACGAATTTGTTGAAGTAGGCTTAGTCGAAGGCAAGCCCGTCCGGTTTAGTGGTGCCCAGGCCGAAGGCTGTTCGCCCATTGCCCAAGCCTACAAAGAAGGGCGAGACTTTATTAATCCCGTCAAGCCCAACACCGTGGCGAAGTCCCTGGCGATCGGTAACCCCGCCGACGCGGTATATGCCCTAGATATCGCCCGTAAAACCAACGGACAAATTGAGTCTGTTACCGATGCTGAAATCATCGCTGGCATGAAGCTCTTGGCTGAAACCGAAGGCATCTTTACCGAAACCGCAGGCGGCACCACCATCGCTGTCCTTAAGAAGCTAGTAGAAGCGGGTAAAATTAACCCTGACGAAAAAACCGTGGTCTACATCACAGGTAATGGACTTAAAACAATGGAGTCTATTCAGGGCTACATCTCTGAACCCTTCACCATCGAAGCAAACCTCGACAGCTTCGAGCGCGCCCTAGAGCGCTCCAGAACCCTAGAGCGCCTCGACTGGGAACCTGTTTTGGTCTAAAAAACCAACCCACATACCGTAGGGGCAGGTTTAGCCCAATCGCTTTGGCGCTAATCAAAAAATGGTGACGAAACCTGCCCTTCACTACAGCAAAACAATCCATCCTTACATTGTTGAGATTCAATTTAATGTCCATCAAAGTTCTTATTCCAACCCCTCTTCAAAAGCTAACCAACGATAAAGCCACCGTTGAGTGTCAGGCAGACACAATTTCTACTCTGCTAGAGTCTCTTGACCAGAACTGCCCTGGCATTAAAGCGCGGCTCTGTGACGATCAGGGAGAATTGCGCCGATTTGTCAACTTCTATGTGAATAATGAAGACATTCGCTTTTTAGAAGGCAAAAGTACAGCCCTTCAGGATGGCGATGAAGTCAGCATTATCCCTGCGATCGCAGGGGGTTAACCTATATAGAAGCACTACCATGGCAGACGAAATCACCCCCAACCCTCAGCCCCCACAGGCAGAATCGCCTCAAGCCGAGCCTAAGGGAGAAATAGCCGATGCGGTTGCCGCCGAGCCAGCTAAAGCTGCCAAAGCGAAAGCGGCTAAACCAAGTGCAGAGGCAGAAACTGGAGCGGCTCCTAAGGCAAAAGCGGCTAAAAAAGAAGCTTTAGAAGATAAGCCGTTCCCAGAATTTATTTCGCAAGACTACCTGCCTGCCTTAGAAAAAGCCTTTGCGGCTAAAAGCGTTTCTGACCTTGAATTGTCCTTTGCAAATAATCAAATTGCAGGGCAGTGGTTAAAAGGGCAACGGAACTTTACGGTCTATTTTGCTCAGGCTGACCTCAATTCTGCGCGAGCATTTTCTTGCTCAACCGGAAAAGTTGCGCCTAGCACTTTAGAACCTTTCTTAGTAGACGAACGTAAAATCACGCTAGATCTATTGGTTTTTGGTGTGATTCAGCGTATTAATGCTCAGAAATGGTTTGGCAGCAATTAATAGGGCGCTTAACTGCCTCGCTTATTGACCGCTAACGATACCTAAGTCAGATTCGCTATAAAAATGAAAAGGATACAGAATTGATGAAGTGGAAAGCTTTAGGCACAGTTGTACTTGCTGTGGGTACAGCGGCAGGAGTACTATCAGCTCCTTTTTTAAGTCATGATGTACTGTCTCAACCTAGCCCACCCAACGTCATCCGAGGCGCTTCAGATCCAGACCGTGCTGACTGGCAGCCCAATGCTCGCGTCAATCCAAAAAAGCCCGTCCAGGTTATTTTCGTCAATAACTTTGGCGAAACGTTTCGATATACCTTAATGGGGCATACCGATGCGCGTGAGCTTGAAAAGGGTATGACTGCCAAACTGGGCAAGGTTCCCTTACCTGCTTACGTTTCGGTTAATCCAGTCAGAGATAAAATCAACATCCGCTACAAAGTCTCAGTCAAAGATAATATTGTGACCCTAGAAGTCAAGCCAGCGAAGGGGCAAGGTCAAAGAGCTTTAGAAATTGATGCAAAGGGTGGGATTTACGCTTACTAGCTTTGCTCACGAAGAATCCTTTAGTTTGCAACATGCGCTCCATGTCCAACGCTGTTTCAAATCATTGCTCTTGATATATCAACGACAGGATAAATCGGGGCAGGCTTAGGATTATCCTGAATGTGCAGCATCAATTCACTGCCTCGATTCTTTCTTCGCGCGATGATTTTTTATGGCTCAATATCTTGTTGTCACTTTTAGCGATCGCCTTCAGGCAGACGCAGCTTACGAAAAGCTTAAAACCTCAGATTTAGCCCTTGCTCATATTGATCTGCTGGGTGCAGGGCATAAGTCTTTAAAAGATATCAATATTTACGACCCCAACCAAGTTGCATGGCAGCAGGCGAAGCGAATGCTGTATTGGGTGGTTCCCTTTGGGTTTATTGCTGGGTTTAGCTTTAACGAGATTACGCACCTGAGCATTTTAGAACAAGGTTCGCCTCTCGTTAACCACTTCATTGGTGGGGTCTTTGGTGCGATCGCCAGTGCGATGGGCGGCTTTACCTTTGGCGGTGGCGCTCAGTTTCTCATGGATAGTGAAAAAAAGCCGTTTGCGCAACGACTTGCAGCAGGCAAATATTTGCTAGTTGCCCAAGGCACTGAACTACTGATTCGTCAGGCAAGTCGATTGCTCCAAGGCTCGCCATCCGACAGCCTCCAGTTTTATGAAAGCGTAGAGTAGAAATCTATTGCCGTGCTTAGATGAGTATTTGCTTAGTTAAGGCACAATGCTTACTTAGAATTTCAAGAATCTAAGCGCAGATAATTTCTGAATATAAAATTAGAATTAATAAGTTTCTCTAGTGCAAACATTAATGCTGCTTTAAGTTTTACGTCAGCTTCGCCTCATGGAAAGAAATCATTCTATTGATTAATCGCAATTGATTGGACGTTAAATTCAGCGCTCCGTCATTAGCGATTTACTATTTCATATTTGAGGATTCTGACATGAAACGCTTACTGCGTGGCGGCCTATCTGCTTTGTTGTTCACAACAACGATAGGAGTAATGCCATCATTGACGCCCATTGTTCTTGCACAGACAGCAGCAGCACCTATGGTGTTTAACTTCACAGCACCCATTATTACGAATTCTGGGGTGCGCGGCAGCACTCACTTCATTCGTATTGCAGTGATAGGAATGTCTCTAAAAGACTTAATGATAGCGGTTCCCAGCCAAATGGAAGGATATGATGGAGTGCGGGTTACAGATCAATTTGGAAAGGTAATTGCAGCTAAGACAGACCTTGGAAAAGATCGTGTTTCAATTGCTTTTGCCCAACCTGTGACTCCTGGCGGATATTTAGAAGTGTCATTTACAGGTGCCCGCATGGCAACTCCAGGAGGACAGACTTTACTCTATGGGGTGACGGCTGAGCGCCTTGGGATTCAAGGTGAAATTCCCATAGGAACTGCTAGGGTTGAGATCCCAAGCTACAACTAAATTCCAGATTTATATTGAGTATTAATTATGCGATCGCAACGTGTCTAAAGAGCAATGCGATCGCATTTTTTAGCGTTTTCGCTTTGCAGCCTTTTCAATCTCCATTTGCAGAAAAAAGTTTAGCGCCGTTCGTAGTACTGCAATCGCCCCCAGTTGACCAATTTCAGTCCAGCCTGGAGAGATTGCAGTCCGTAAAATATCTGCCGCTAGTTCAAATTCTAAGGCGAGAGATAGCCACCCGCCAAAATTTAAGCGGATCTCTTCTTTTAATTCATCAGGCGATCTTTTCCGAGCAAAGAACAGCGTCAATGCTTTATAAATTGCCTCAAGTGCCGCTAGGCCGATGATTGCCCCTGCACTGGTTTCTATCCCCACTGCTAGATAGGCTGTCCATACCTTAAATAAGTCTTCCACTTTAGCGATGTTGACTGCTCAGGAAATACAGGAGATTCAGAGACAATCCTGATTTATACATTGTCGCTGACAGAGCAGTAAAGTAAGCCAAGCGTTGGGTTCAATCCAAGGGCAAAATGAGATTAGGAAGTAAGGACGATTGGCAACTTTACGGTAATGGTTGTCCCTGCCGTCGCTGAAGAGGCAATGTTTAGTTCCCCGCCATGGGCTTCCACAATGCGCTTTACAATGGCTAACCCTAACCCAGTACCGTTGGATTTTGTCGTGACAAAAGGTTTAGTGAGTTTAGGCAATACATCTGCTGGAATCGGCGCGCCGCCATTATGAACCTGAAGACAAACTCGGTTGGCTTCTTCAGAGTCGAGAGAAAGCACAATCTCTTCTGCTTCTTCCACCGCTTCAAAGGCATTAGTGACCAAATTAATCACCACCTGCTTCAGCTTGTCTGGATCTACTAGCACCTTTATGAGCGAAGGCGTTGCCGAAAACTTAAGGTGCTTTCCAGTTGCCGCTGGCATTTCACGGAGGGTATTCAGCATCTCAGCGACAAAACGGTTCAGATCTACTTCTGAACACGCTAAATTCTGGGGCTTTGCGTACAGCAAAATTTGATTCAAGAGTCGCTGGAGCCGTTCGCCCTCCTCCAGAGCCAGCGATCGATAGGTTTGATATTGCTCGGGCAGCTCAAGTCGCTTGAAAGCATTGAGACCCAACAGTAGAGTGGTAAGCGGATTGCGGATTTCATGGACAATCATAGAAGCGAGTTCACCAATCTCAGCCAGTTGCTCTAGCGCTTTGCTTGCCGCTCGTAAAGCTTCTTGCGCCTGCTGCCGCTCAATTTCAGCTGCTGCTCGCGCCGCAAAGATTTCTAGAATTGCTGTATGTCGCGGTTCATCGCCAAACACTTTGTCATCCAATACCGCTAGGTGCCCCAGCAATCCCCCACCTGAACTCAGCAGGGGAATGCCAGCATAACTTTCTGCTTCCATTTCAACCAGCTCTTTTTCCAAGGGAAACAAAGCCTGCAAGCCTTCGGAAAAATACTGACAACCTTGACCGTTGAAGATCTGTTCACAAGGGGTGCCGTAAAGGTCATACTCTGCATTTTCGCCAAACTCGTTGCCCTGCCAGAATGCATAAGTACAGACACGGGTGGGAGGAGCATCAATGCATCCGCTTACCAAGGCATAGCGAACGTTGAGGGCAGTGGAAAGCGATCGCACCAGGGAGCGAAAAAATTCCTCTCCGGTCACGGAGGCGGTGCCTTCCACAATAAGACGTAGGGTTTGCTCAGAGCGCTGGCGTTCTGTCACTTCTGCCTGAAGCTGTTGCAAGATGCGTCCTCGCTCAATAGCGTAGCGAATGACCCGTGTGAGGATGGCAGCGGTTATTTCTTCTTTAACAAGAAAGTCTTGGGCACCATTACTTAAGGCCTGGAGCGAAATCTGCTGATCGTCTATATCAGTGAGGACAATAATGGGTAAATTTGGGGCAGTTTGCCGCACCTGAATCAGCGTATCTAATCCCTGAGAATCGGGCAGGGAGAGGTTCAGCAATACGACCTCAAATTGA
>JBGSVR010000296.1:0-4785 GCA_041752855.1 Thermosynechococcaceae cyanobacterium | reverse complement strand
CCAAATCATTAATCTCAACCAACCGTTAGGAGTGGACTATGCACTGGTATCAACGTCTTATCGTGCTCAAGGACAAACGGCAAAGCGTGTCATCGTCAGCGCAACCAATGGGCCGACCGCCGCCAAGGAACCCTTTTACGTGAAGATTTCCCGTCAAACCCATGAAATTAAGGTCTATGCCGAAGACATCGACAGCCTCAAGGATTGGGTTCAACGCTCAAATGCTCAAGAAAACCCACTGGATTTAATTGGAGACAACAATAATGTCCAACTACGACATGACGAAACTAGCCCAAGCCATAGTAGACCACCAGGAGAGCAAGGCAATAGCAAGGCTGATCCCCGCGATCCAGGATTTAACACAGACCGTCCGTCAATTGATTTCACCAAAGCCGAAAACGGACGAAACCCAGCAGAACTAAGACTCATTAATGATGCCACCCTTTCACAAGAAGGGGTGGAACGCTCAACCCACACAATTGGAGAAAATCATGTCAGACAAGACAAACGCAGTGAAAGTTACCGAGCCAGCTCCGATGCTCAACGAGCCACAGACGATTTATCAACCGACCGAATTCGAGCAGATCGTCAGCTATCTGCAAACACAGACGGAAATGATAGAGGAGTTACCGGATTCAATCGAGAGTCGGATCAAAACCTTAATGACGCCGAAAGAGGGCAAATCCGACACCTACCTGCTGCTCGAAAAGGTAGGGAAGATGACCGAGAGCAACTTAGAGAGACAGACGAGACAAATGGAAATGTTGGAGAGATTGGATCAGAAGATCGACAGACTGCTAGCCTCCAGCGAATCGCAGACGCCATCGTCAGAGTTAGACTCCAGCGAGAACTAGCAGAACCAATGGCGCGTTTACAGGTACAGCTTGAAGCGTTAGCCAGAATCGAACGGTTGAACGATGAAAAACAGGCCAGCATTTCAGCCAAGCTTGAGCTTTATTTCTCTCAAACTAAGGTTGAGGTGCTGGACACTACCCTACAAGAATGGCGATCCCTTACACAGGAGCAGAATGTACTTCAGCTTCCTGAGTTAGCAAATGCTCCACAGCAAGAATTTGCCCCCTCTGAAGTCGTAAAACTCACCGAAATGCTGGAAAACTTCCCAGCACAAAAGGCCATTGAGTTCGCAATGGAGGAATATTACCAAGCCAACGAACAGGTCATTGATATGAAATCCACTCTAAAGACGGGTATCCCTGTTTTCAGGGTGGAGCAGCCCAGAGTATCTGAGCAATCTACAGCACCACCAGATATGACCAGCAAAGGAACTAGACCCCCGACAAGTAAGCCCATTAGAAAGTCTGTCATTGAGGCATTCTGGAAACCAGACTACTCGACAGCACAGCGCCCAGACCATATTGAAGCAAGACATTGGAAGGAAATGACCAGAAGCGGCATACATCCTGACCTGATTGCGCTCAACGTTAGGTCACTTGAAGGCGATGCCGTTTATGAACGCTTACTTTCAGAAAAGTTAGCCACGATGGGCACAGGCCAGTATGTCACTCAACCGATGGCGCGGCTCATGGCGCAGTACGAACCGCTTACCGAGGGCGGTTGGTGGGGCACCGCTGGCATTGATGCAGCATCACTGGTCAATCTTGCGCCTGAACAACAGCCAAGTCGCAGCAGTTGGGGCTGTTTCAAAGGCGATAACCCCCGCGTTGACCAGGACAAGACTGAGCGTAAGGGTGAAACAGAATTCATCAAGTATGAGAATCCAGCCGGAACCGAGCGCCATCTTTATCTGCCCATCATGCCGGAGGACTTGGCTCAGAAGATTTACGACAAGCACGGCATCAAACCCACCACAGCAGAGCGCAAGAATGGATTCTGGTCGGTGGTTGCCAACCATCCAGAAATCCCCATCACCATCACCGAAGGGTTGAAAAAGACTCTTGCCAGTCTCAGTCCAGGTCAAGTGACCATCGGCTTAGCTGGAGTAAATGCCCTTTACCGTGCAAGGGATGAAGGGAATGAAAAGCTACCGGAGCGTCTTCTCAGCAATGAAGTTGCTATCTTTGCCACGCTAGGGCGCAGCTTCACCTTTGCCTTTGACCGCGACGCGAAAACCTCAACGGTGTTCAACGTCCGACGCGAGTTAGTCCGAGGGGTGGAGCTGCTTGAAGACCAAGGATGCACCTGCAAAATTGCCAAGTGGAAGCCATCAGACGGCAAAGGACTCGATGACCTCATCGTCAACCAGGGCGCACAGGCATACGCGAAGGCGATCGCCAATGCTCAAACCACCGATCAGGAAAAGCGCACCTATTACAGGACTGAGTACAATGCGATCGCCCGTCAGATCAAGAAGACTCAACCTGATATCTCTGCTGATGCACTCGATATTGAGGTCTATCTACGAGCTATAGCCAAAGGTGAGCGAAAGGACGGCGATCGCTTCCTCAGCCAAAGCGACCAGGCGCGATCGCTCGAAACATCGGAGCAGGTTAAAGCCTATATTGCACAGGTCAAAGCCAGCGCACCGCAGTACGTTCAGCAGCAGCGCGAACTTGAGGCAGCTCAGGCGAAAAAAGCGGCGGATAGAGCTGAATATATGGCGATCGCTCAGCAGGTACGCAATGAATGGGGCAATGTTTCTCCAGTACGAGTCGATATTGAGATCTACTTGAGAGCAGGTGAAAATGGCGATCTGCTTCTCACGCAGAGCGACCATGCGCAAACACTGGAAAACCCCAACCAAGTCAAGCAATACATCGAACGCATTCACACCGCAGCGCCGCAGTACCAGAACGCCAAAGCGCTTTATGCAAAGCTTGCTTCGGGTATCAAGAAGGCAAAACGCGCTCTCATCCCATACCGCCTTGACCTTGAAATCCAGTTCCAGGCTAAGCACGGCAATATCAAAGACCTTGACCAGATCCTGATGCACAGTGAAGTGACAAAGGCTTTCTCCAAAGAAGATCCCATCAAGGCACAACGCTATATCAAGGCACTTGGGGAGCTTGCAACCCTGTACGAAAGCTTAAGGGAATCACCCAACCAGGACGCGGTGAATCAGAGCATTCCAAAAATTGTCCGCAAGAAGCTGATTGACCCAGAGGCCATGAGACGACTCAGAGAAGAGGAGGAGCTACGCAGACGGCAGCAGGAGCGGCAGGAACGACAGCGATAAAAAGGGGGTAAGATGTAGTCCTGCTCTGGAATGTTCACAACATTAAGGTGATTCAGATGCAAACCAGTATTTCTACTACCGTGCCAGAAACACAGACGGCAACAAAATTAATGAAGTTGACGCAATGGATAAAGGCGTATGCCACCTATGCAGGAGTAACAACCGTCAAACCTGAGCTTAATTTTGTCATGACGGTGGCAAGATCCTATCTGTCAGACGAACAGCTAGATATCAGTGGGGTTGATGAGCTTCTTAGAAGCGTAGGCATTGATGTGATTGCCCAATATGGCTCTGAGCGTGTGGCTTGGCTTGGATCGACCAGTGAGCCAGAGGTTGAAGAAATGCTTGAGAAGTATCAGCAACCCGCTTACTCACATATTCGTAAGGCGCTAGGCGTTGATTACCTGTGGATTCTAAAGATTCAAGATGATTTAGGCCACACGAAGAACGACATCTTTGAGGCTTTTGTAGAATTCTCAGATATGGACGAAAAGACTGAATGTATCATTATTGATTTGTAAGAATGTATGCCTCAGCCCTTGCAATTAAACGGCACCGAGCTAGAGGTATGGTTCAAGAGTATTGCCCAAAAAGCAGGGGTTTTAGATACTCAAGGGTTTAAGTTAGAAGAGGTCGTTCGGTTATTCAATCAATCGATAGCAGAACGTTTTAAGTCAGCTAGAAAAAACATTGACCTCGAATATCCATACGGAAATCAGTGGATTGACAGAATTTTGGAGGGTCGCTCACTTCAAATCAGTGAAAAAGTAAAAGCAGAATTTGCAGATAAACTTTTAGATCTTACTCTAGCAACAGATGCAGTCATCAAGGGCAAGAATGAAGCAGGGGTAGAAATTAGAATTGCAGTAGATGTAACCTGGAACAAAAGTAGAAAGACTGAGAAAGTTCAGAAAATCAGGGGTAATTCAAAACCTGGGAAGAGCGAAATAGAATTAAATAAAAACATTCCAAGTGTACGGAAGAAATTAGGATTAGACAAGCATATCGTACTGCTCTTAGAAAATCAGACTGATCGGCTTCCCAGCCCCGAAAAATTGCTATCCGTGATCAATGCCTTTGCTGAAGAGAAATCGCTTACAAAGGTCATTAATCTCAGAAACTTACCTGAACAAGAGCGCTTTAACTGGGAAGGCTACGCTTGCGACCCACAAAAGCTTTGGGACGAGTGCAGCCCCGGCATCAAAGAACGCACAGCCATCGAAACATCCGTCAAGATTGCATCCAAAGCAATGCGAAAGGGGCATTCACCCGAAACGGTCACTCAGATGATAGTTCATGATCCAGAGTACAAAAGGTTACTCAAGCTGAATCAAGGTGTTTTAACAAATTCAGAGGCGTATGCAAAATTTATCACAGCCAAAGCCAGCGACCTTATCAATCGAGATCTGGCTAGTCCAAAAACGGAGCATGACTTAAACCTCAGAGGGCTGAGGGCAGTCAGAACAATCGTTTCTCAAGCTGACAAAGACGTTGAACGTAAAAGCGGCAGTCCCTACCCTCAGCGAAGCGGGGTAGGGAAGGATAGCGCGGCGATGTAGCGAAGCGGAATTGCCCATTATGTAACAGGTGCGTCCTGGGATTTGATGTACTCTTTGAGTCTTTCAATAGGT
>JBGSVR010000295.1:0-1580 GCA_041752855.1 Thermosynechococcaceae cyanobacterium | reverse complement strand
ACTGAGGGCAAGATCTTTAGGAATACTCTCGTAACCCGTTAGTTCAGCAATTACGGGGAAAGAGCCACTACTGGGTGGTGTACTCATGACCACGGCTGGAGGAGCTAGGCCAATATAAAGAATGCTGGTGCAGAACAGGTAAGTGATGAGTAACGCGATTCCCATCAGTTTGGTCAGCTTGATGCGAGCTGGTGGATTTGCTCCAATAGTCGCCCCAATAATGGCTCCAGAAATGGAGCCGATGGGTCCGAGCATCAGAAACATCATCAGAAACCAGAGTCCGCCATAGGGACCGCCAATAAGGGAAGCGGGATTAGCTTCTATCGGTAACAGGCCAATCAGCAAAGTACCGATAAAGGAACCAGATATGGCGGAATTAATGAGCCATCGCTCGGAGCGCGACGGGTCTTTGCCCCGCTGTTTACGTCGCCTAATCAGAGTGGCGAGCCAACCTACCACAGCACCCACGACACTGCCGATCACAAAGCTAACCAGTGTCATGGTCAGGAGTTTAGGTAGAACAAACTTTAAGAAGGTATCTAGATTGAAATAACTCATCAGCTTCAGACAGAGACGAAGAAATTGGCAACTGCCTCTAAAAATGCCTGGAGCATAAAGCGAGTAGGCAAGCAGCACCGACAAGAGAATATTAGCAAGTGCTTTGCTGCCAGTACAGCACTTGCGCTGTGACATCCTTTCTGTCAACCTACGCTAGAGTCAGATCCAGCAAAAAAGACTATGGCAAACACTTAAGAATGCGATCGCCTTCTCACCAGCCATCCCCAACTTTACTTGAGCTTCACCCCCTGCAAAAGACTCTTACGCTTACCCACGGGCACTTGAACATCAGTCTTCGCCTCAGTCTTAGGCTGGGTTCTTGCAGTAGCCGCACCAGCTTTGGCAGCAGTCGGAATTTCAGCAGCACTCGAAGGTTTAGCAGTGGCAGCGCCAGGAGCGGTAGGCTTCTCATCAGAGGTCTTAGTCTCGTTCGCAGGGGCATCCGCTGGAGCCTTTTTCTCGAATATCTGTATGGAAGCATTCAGCAGTTCAAAGCCTGTTTCGGTGCTTGGACCTAAATCGCCACCGATCGCCGCGACCCAGTTATTAAAACCATGCTCCGTCAGCTTTTTGAACATCTTTGGCTTCACCCGCACTGTGAAAATGCGATCACTTCTATCGTTGAGGAAAAACTCAATCTGTTTATCGGGTAATTCACGATGAGCGGGGAGTTGATTTAGCTTACAGGTCAATGAGATTTTTGCAGGGGTAGCCATAGCGCGGATTTCTTGAGGGGTGAGCGGTGTTGCAGAAGTTGGAGCTTGGACTGAGGTCGGTAGAGTTTGAGACTTAGCAGTAGTTGGCGTAGGTTCGGCAGTTCCTCCAGGCGGAATGTATTGAGTCGCCTTGGGTGGTGGGTCGAAGGAGCCGACCGCATTTGTTATGACAAACTCGCCGTGCTGCATTTGTGCTTCAGCTTGCCAATACTGACCGTCAGCCGTTGGCGCATTCTCCCAAACCACAGGCACGAGGCTTCTGAGGATGCAATCACCAGGATTGTTCAGCTCATTACGGTAAATGAT
>JBGSVR010000294.1:0-3640 GCA_041752855.1 Thermosynechococcaceae cyanobacterium | reverse complement strand
TTAGAGGAGCGATTAGAGAGGGCGCTGTGGGAGTTTGAGTTTAATGGCGTAACGGTGAGAACGTCAATGCTCAAGGGCATCCATATCTCGCCAGAGGGGTATGGCATGTCCCAAATGATTGAGACAGAGACAGGTGGGGTGTTCATCTTCGGACATCGAGACGTGACTTGGCTGCATGTGGATAATGGTTCGATTACAGAGGGCAGAAGTAAAACCTTTGCAGGTTGGGGGATGCAGCGATTGATAAAGGAGATTGACTATACCTTCAAAGATGAGCTGCAAGCGGCGGCGATCTTGTTCGCGGCGGGTGAATCGCTTAAGGATAAATATCTGTTGCAGCTCTGTAATGAAGGGGATTTGGCACGGCTTAAAGAAGCGATCGCCGAAGCCAGAGAACAGCTATGGCTAGACCTGTGCGGGGAGTTTCAGTCCACCACGTATCGGGTGGTTGAGCAAGTGATCTGTAGCGGAGGGAATGCGTATTACTGGCAATCGAAGCTGAAGGCGCTGCTGGGGCAACGGTTTGATGGGGGTGCCCGACTGCGGCGTGAAATGGAAGAGCGTTTTCCAGTGCTACGGGGTTCGCCGCTGCTGTTTCGGGGTGCGGATATCTATCGGTTTGCCTGTACGTTGCCTGGTTTTCCTGTGTTGGATTTAGTGGAGGCATGAAGATGACTGATACAAGAGTGCGGATTAAGTTTGAGCGACGATTTACAGCGGATTCGCCACCTGGAAAGGTGTTCGATTGGCTAAGGGATGGATATGGCAGTGCAGCCACTGACCAGATTGTTATGGCGGTCAAGATTTTATTTCTGCCCCAGACTCTTGCTGAAGCTGGTGAGTCTGAAGAGACGGTCAAGGATGCCATCAAAAAGTCTCGACGGATTTTTGAAGAAAAGATGAGAGCTGCGCTTGAACCTTATTTCAAGGCAGAAGAGGATGGCATCTCTAGAAATGGCAATGCTCACCTGCTTGGAGCCATACCAAGCATCAAGGTGAATCCGACGAAAGCACCTATCTATGAGCCAGCTCCATCCTCCCAAGAAGATGACTTTGAGCTAGATGAATCCAAGCTGTTTGAAAACTAATCAACATAGAGGTTTAACGATGAATCATCAAGAACTTGTCGCCCACACAAAACTAAGCGCAACGAAGGTCAATGACATCTTGACGGCGGCTCAATTGCCGTTAGATTCCCAGGACTACACACCGGAACAAGTCAAGGTCGTGGAGGAAATTATCAGTCTGGTTGAAACGAAACAGGCCAAGACCTATAAAGAAGCGGGTGAACTTTACCGCAAGCCCATCAACGAGCATCAGCTCCAAGAAATCGCGCTGCGCTATAGCCAGACTGAGCGCATTCCTGAGATAACCGCCGCATTAAAGCTGAAGCTTGGCAGCATGAACGAAGACCAGTTTGCCGCGTTCCAGTCAGTCTGTGAACAGGTTCAGCAGGGCATGGACTTGGGCATGGTGGCTCAAGCTGCTCTAGAGCAGGCTAAAGCTGCAAAGGGTAAGAAGGCCGCGCCAATGCCTGAGCTTTTGGTACAGCCGATAGAACCGCCCCAAGAGGGTGCGATTGCTGTCGTTGAGAGGGATGTAGAAATTCAAGTGGTGGGTGACACACCTGAAGAGTTGATGTTTAAGATTCCTGAAAACGTTTCAGAGAATATGCAATCTCTTGCGAAAACATCAACAGTCGAGATGACGGAGGAATACATAAAGGGTGCGACTACTCAAATCCTTGAGCAAGATCCCCAAGAGGCTTTCGAGCAAGGACGACAGTATGGACAAAACTTAATCGAAAAAGCTCGGCGCGATTATCTTCAAAGCCCTGATGCTTCAGCGAAGGTTGCGCGGATCATCGCTGAAGTTAAGAAGAATTTAGGCCAAAAGAGCTAGTCATCATCATGAACCTAACAACTCAGCTTTTACCCTGCACCATAGCAAAAACCACAGGCACAAAGCCCTCAGAATAGGTCTTTGCGCCTGTGACAAAAAAAGTTCAAATAGTTTCGGGGACTTTTTGGATTCCACCCTATTACTAAATAGGAGCCTTGTCGCTCAGTTCACATTTGGAGAAAGCATCATGGATCGCCGTCAATTTAATGCATTCGCTGGACAGACGTTGATTGCCCTCTTCTTTGGTACAGCAACCACGAAACACTCTTGTACTGAGCCTGATTGTATCCGTTGCAATAAAGCTGCGGAAGCAAAACGACTTGAAAGCCTAAGCGACTAGGGCGGGTCATCAGCGCTGACATCCCTTCCCAGCATTCCATTTTCTAGAGAGGTCAAGTCCGGTGAAACCCCTAAACCTTGCCAAAGCACTGACGTTATCCTTCGCCCTGGGCGCAATCCTGTCTGTTAGCTCAGACCCAAAACTGACGCACCAAGTTCAGGCGATCGCCCTCTCTAAAACCCAAGTGATCGCCACAAATGCGATGCAGAAAGTCAGTAGTATGCTGGGGCAAGGGCTGGATGCCGCGCTGAAAGGTCTTGCAAAGCAGTTTTCTCCGTCTGGGTAGTCGGGGGCACTCTGGTCGTCCTGGTCAACATCTTTTACGCGATAAACCTATGATGTGGCTCTTTCTACTCAGCGTACTGTTTCTGATCCCGATTTCCTGGCTTCTCCTGAAATGGCTGGAAGCCAGACGCAAGCAGCAAGAACGCGATCGCCAGTTGCGTGAGAAAAGCGAACTCAGCACCCTGTATCAAAGCATTGCAAAGGATCTGAAATCGCGTCCAGTCAGGGCAAAGCCTTCAGCAACGCCCAGTCAAGCAAAGACCCCACCACCAGCGCTTGATGAGTGGAGACAGCTATGGGATCCTGCTGCCAATGATGAATCGAAGCAAAGTCAGCAGACAAAACCCGTTCGTCAACTGCCACTACCTGAATATCATTGGCTGAAGAAGAATCACCGCCAGAATATCCAGACGGCAAGACTTGTCTTGAATCAATTAAGGGCACAGATACATTCAGCCGAACCTGACCATGCGCTTAAAATCGTCATCGGTTCACTGCGGCGCGTTAACCCGTTTGTCTTTGAGGAGCTGCTGCTGCACTGCTTTAAGGATGCTGGCTATCAGGTTGTTCGCAATAGTCGGTACACGGGCGATGACGGCATTGATGGGCGTATTTATCGAGACGGCAAGCTTTACTATGTGCAAGCCAAGCGTTATGCGGGATTGATTGACGCGGCACATCTAAGAGCCTTTGAGCAGACCATTACCAATAGCTATGGCGTTGAAGGCGGTTTCTTTGTCCACACGGGGCGCACAGGCGATACGGCAAAAGCTATTTCAAGGCAGCAGGGTCAGGTTACGTTGCTGAGCGGTATGAGGCTAGTGGATTTTGTGCTAGCGCGTGGAGTAGCGGCTATCGCTCAGCAACAGATTGCAGTCGCTGAAGCTGATGACCCCTGGTGAGGGGCTAATGCGATCGCCCTTCATGCTCTTTCCTTGGAACAATAAACGCTTAACTTTAGTCGAGTTGTCCTGTCTAAGCACTGGATAAAGGTTGAATTACAGAGCTTGGGCACTCTAATCAAAGAGAAATACGGGGGTATCTCTTTTTTAACAATGGATAAAAATCATGACATCCGCGACCGTAGAACAAGCTTTTTTTGACTCTATCCTT
>JBGSVR010000293.1:0-5943 GCA_041752855.1 Thermosynechococcaceae cyanobacterium | reverse complement strand
ACCGCCCTCCCATAGAGCCAGTAGACGATTCTCTAAAGCCAGCACCGAAGTATTGGCAACGTTTTTAGGTTTATTTGACCCTGCTTTCCAAAAAGGTCCTGGCGCACGGCGACCGTATCCCGCAGCCAAAAACTGTCCAGCCTCGCTCTCTGCTAAATACCCCGCCGTCTGAATCGTGCGATAAACGCCCGTAGCAGACCCACCCTCAAAATGCACGCCTAGTACGGCACCATCCCCATCAAACCAGTGGGCAATCCGTTCCCCGCCACGCTCAAACAGCACAGGAGCATTTCTATAAAGGCTACCGCGCAGCGCTAAGGGCACTTGCCCCCAGATTGGCTCAAGCGGTGTGAGAGGGAAATCTTGTAGGGGTTGAGTAAACGAGCTTCCCCAAGGGTTGGATTTAGCTATGGAGCGTGGTTGCGAAGTGCTGAGGGTCATAAAAAATCCTTTGTGCTTATGCAGCAATCAGATTGAATAAAGCAGCTAACATACTCCACCACGAGATCAACGATTAGCCACGTTTCTCTGCAATTAGGTCATCTACTAACTGCTCTAACTCTGTCCGTGGAATCCGGTAGACCTCGTTGCAAAATTCACAGGTCACTTCTGCACCGTTATCTTTTTCAATCATGTCTTGTAGCTCATCGGTGCCCAAAATTTTGAGTGCGCCCATCACGCGATCGCCAGAGCAGTGACAGCTAAACTGAACCATCTGATTCTGGGGCAAAATATTTAGCCCCAAATCGCCGAGTAAATCCTCAAAAATTTCTGGCAAGGTTTTACCCGCTCTCACCAATGGCGTAAATCCTTCTAGACCTGCCAATCGAGACTCTAGTAGCGAAATCAGTTCTTCGTCACGGGCGGCTTTTGGCAACACCTGAATCAGTAGCCCACCCGCTGCGTTCACACCTTGGCTATCGACAAATACGCCGACTGAGAGTGCCGAAGGCGTCTGCTCAGAGACGGCAAGATAGTGGGTGACGTCATCCCCAATCTCGCCTGAAATCAGCTCAACCGTACTGGAGTAGGGGTATCCATAGCCAACATCCCGCACCACGTACAAAAAGCCGTCACTGCCCACGGCAGCACCTACATCCAGCTTACCTTGGGCATTCGGCGGTAGCTCAATGGTTGGGTTCGTTACATATCCCCGCACCGTACCGTCAAGTCCAGCGTCAACGAGTACCCCTTTGAGCGGCCCATTGCCTTTAAAGCGCAGATTAACCCTTGATGGCGTTTGCTTCATCCCCGACGCGAGCAGCAGACCTGCTGCCATCGCTCGCCCCAAGGCCGCTGTGGCAACATAGGAGAGTCCATGCCGCTGACGGGCTTCTTCTGTGAGGCGTGTGGTAATGACCCCTACCGCTCGAATGCCGTCGTCGGCTGCGGTTGCGCGAATGAGCTGATCTGGCATGAAACTTAAATAATGATGGAGTCTACAGTTTTTTGACAAACATACTTTGTTATTCTACTCATGCTATGCCTTGCGCTGGCTCGGCTGTAGATGGCATCTTGAGAAACACCACGCCATTCTCGCCAGAAAATCTTAAAATTGAGCATCTAAACATTTGGATTTGGTCAAGCTTTCCAGCCTCAGCACTCGCAATACCTACTGGCAATCTCTATTCTTATGTCTGAGGTGAGTAACCTAGAACCCATTGCAGAACCGACCCCATCCTTGGCACAACGGCTAAGTTTAGGGGTACTTCGGCGGTGGTGGGTTACGGCGATCGCCCTCTCAGGTTGTGCCCTTGGCGCAGGTACGTTAGGTCTGTATATGCTGCTACAACAGCCACCTAAAGCCAACTGCGAAAGCGTCTTCTGGCCGTTTGCCTCAGCCTCCGTTCGCATTTCTTGCGCCCAAGAATTTGCCCAAAAGCATACGTTAGAAGACTTATTTGAGGCCATCTCTCTTGTAGACAGCCTGCCCAAAGGCCACCCGCTGCGCCCCTTAATTAATCGGTGGGTAGAAATTTGGGCGAAAGAAGCTCTCGACCTTGCTGAAGCAGAATTTCATAATGGCAACCTAGAACGCGCCATTGAATTCGCGAAGAAGATTCCGGCTCAGACCACTGCCCACACTCAGGTTGAAAGCCGCATCCAGCGTTGGAAGACCGTTTGGGCAAAGGGAGAAAAGGTTTTCAAAAAGGCAGAGACTGCCCTCAAAGACGAAGATTGGCGAGGAGCGTTTAGCATCATGATTGGGCTACTTTCAATTGACAACCGCTACTGGTCGCAAACGCAGTACGAGTTTCTAAACCAAAAAATTATTGCTGCTCAAAAAGATGAAACCCAACTGGTAAAGGCAAAGCGACTACTAGAAGCTGGCGGTATTGATAACTTAACCAAGGCGTTAGAGCTAGTACAGACCCTCTCAGAAGGCACCATTTTTCAGAAATCGGTTAAAGAAACTGTCGTTGAGATCTCTAAAGCCTTAGTGAGCATTGCCGAGGTAGCCTTAGGCCGCGAAGATCTCACAACGGCGCTAAATGCCCTAGAGCAAATCCCCCGCAGCGTCAGCTTTTGGCCTGAAGTCCAGGACTGGACAGATATTGCCAACGCGATGTCCGATAGCTGGTCCGGTAATGTCGAGGGCTACGAACGGGCGATCGCCAACCTTAAAAAAATGAGTCCTCAGCGTCCGCTTTATCTCAAAGCCCAAGAATACATTCAAAAATGGAGTGCTGATATTGCTTATGTGCGCTTACTAGAGGAAGCCAGGGCTAAAGTCGCAGGGGGTTCAACCCAGGAGTTAGGACTAGCGCTCGACTTAGCCCGTCAGATTCCCGCTAGTAGTTCTCAGTGGAAGTCTGCCCAGCAAGATATTAAAGAATGGGCGGCAGATCTAAGCAATCAGCAAGATCAGCCCATCTTAGACCGTGCAGATGAGCTTTCCTTTAAGGGTGATTCTACTTCGTTACGCGCCGCTATTCAGACGGCGCAGCAAATTGGCTCAGGCACACCGCTCTATACCCAAGCGCAAAGTCGCATTAAGGGCTGGCAAGACCAGCTCAATCCAGACGCTTTTAGAGCCGCCGCCATACCTGAAGCGACCGTGACGGCTGGCTCCGCCGATCAGGAAACCAAAACCCTGTTTCAAGAAGCCCAACGCATGGCGCAAAAAAGCACGCCTGCTGCCCTAGCCTCTGCCATTGAGACTGCCAGCCAAGTTTCACCCCAGGCTGCGCTCTATGCCGAAGCGCAGCAGTCTATTGCAGCTTGGGGAGATCAAATGCTGGAGCTTGCCAACAGCAGGGCCAATTATGATTTGGGGGGTGCTATTGCGATCGCCCAGCAAATTCCTGCCGCTGCCCCTGCCTACAGCACCGCACAGCAGCAAATTCAGACCTGGGAGGCGGCTTCTGCATCTGCGCCAGTCCCTCCAGTTCAACCATCAGAGCCTTAGAGCTTGTTTGAAAACTTTCTAACGCTTTGCACCTGCCCCCTAAATCCCCCATTCTGGGGGACTTTCCCACTCTTAAGTCCCCCAGAATGGGGGGTTGGGGGGCGAATGTAGAAGATGCGGAGACTTTTAAAACAGCCTCTTAGCTCGGTCTTTCATCAAGCCAGCAAATTCCCAAATCTTGGACTTGTCCAAGCGTCACATTCTCCTTAACTACATCAGGGAAACCACCCATGCGGCGGTCAATAGCCTTGTGTTAGAGTGAGCGTACCTCACGAAAATTGGGTGCAATAGCCAATGGTTTTATCAAAGCGCAGCCTTGTAGTGGGCGTAGCAGCCTTAATCGGCGCAGGAGTTTTGACCACCGGTGCAGGGCTTCATCTTTCTAAAAGCTGGGCACTCTTCAAACCAAGCCCTAAAGAAACGGTTGATGAAGTCTGGCAAATCATTGATCACGAATATGTAGACGGCACTTTTAACGGCACCGACTGGCGTACCGTTCGTAGTCAGTTCTTAAACAAGAACTATGCGACTACAAAAGAAGCCTATACCGCCATCCGAACCATGCTTGAAAAGCTTGGAGATCCCTATACTCGCTTTATGGATCCTGAGCAGTTCAAGAGTATGCAGATTGATACGTCAGGCGAACTGACGGGCGTGGGTATTCAGATTGCCCAAGATGAGAAAACCAAGGATATTAAGGTTATTTCGCCTATTGAGGGTAGCCCTGCGGCTAAAGCAGGCATTTTGGCTCAAGATATTGTGCTGAAGGTTGGGGCAAAGGCAACCAAAGGCATGGATATCAATGAAGTGGTGAGCCTCATTCGTGGCCCTGTTAATACAGGTGTGGTGCTTACCATCGGTCGAGGAAAGCAAACGCTCACTTTTAACGTTAAGCGTGAGCGCATTGAACTTCATTCTGTGCGCCACAGCTATCAGCAAACGCCAACGGGTGGGGTGGGCTATATTCGTCTGTCGCAATTTAGCGGGAATGCCCCCCAAGAAATGAAGGCCGCTATTCGTGACCTTACCAAAAAGAACGTGGCGGGTTTTATCTTAGACTTACGGATGGATCCGGGTGGGCTTCTGTACTCAGGTGCAGAGGTAGCACGAATGTGGATGAATGATGTGACTATTGTTTCTACGGTCGATCGCCGTGGCGAAACGGAACGGCTTACGGCAGGGCGAGGCAGTTTAAGTGATAAGCCTTTGGTTGTACTGGTAGACGGCGGCTCTGCTAGCGCCAGCGAAATTTTGGCAGGTGCCCTCCAGGACAACAAACGCGCGGTTCTCGTGGGCGAAAAAACGTTTGGGAAGGGGCTAGTTCAGTCTGTCCATCCCCTCGGCGATGGGTCAGGGATGGCGGTGACTATTGCCAAATACTACACTCCCAATGGTCGAGATATTAATAAGAAAGGAATTGAACCAGACTATCCGGTCAAGCTAACAGAAGCACAAAAGAAGGCGATGACCCGAGAAACCTTTGGTACACCGAAGGATGCGCAATATGCTAAAGCGCTTGAAATTCTAAATCAGAAAATTTTGGCGAGTCAGAAGGGAAATTTACAGACTGCTCAGCCTGTTGCCAAGCCTGCCGCACCCAATTAATCCGTAAATCATGGATTTTTCTTGAGACTTCGTGCCCCAAAATGATCGACGGCGCGATGTCCGACTCGAATCACCCAAGGCTGAGCGTCGGAATACTGCTCAAAAAGTCGATTGGTTGCGGGCACGACATTTTCATCGACCTCAAAGGCTCCAGTTTCGATATCAATCGTCACAATTTTGCCTTCGTTTCCCGCTTCGATTTGCTTACGAATGCCAGACTCATAGAGCGCTTGCCCACGTTGAGCCATTTCTTCTTTGCTATAACGGCGTTGGCGAACTGTCATGAATTCAACCTCACTTCGACTCGATCCCTTCCATTTTAGATTGGGGCATTGTCTTAAGGAGCAGCTTATTGAGCTTTTTTTATAGACGGTCTAACGGCTAGCGCTTCACTGGACGGCAATGGGGCTTGCCACACAACCAACTAATGGCATATAACGCCGTTCGTTGTTAGGTGTCTGATGGTGCTGGAAATATTGCTTTTGAAGCCTGTCCACATCTATCAACGAAAAAACCATCAAATGTAGCTCCGACGACCCCACCAACCAGCGGCACCAGCTTCATGAGATTAATCACGCCTTTCTCCCCAGCTTTTGTTATGAGTCGAAAACCAATTTTTTTGTTTATTTCAATCAGAACTTTTCCAGGTATTTGCTTTATTAGATTCTGACACACCTTATTGCCAATGGCGATACCTGCATTTTTAAGAATTTCCTCACCAGCTTCACCAAGCAAACATAATAAAATTGTCGTTCTTACTTGCTCAGAGTGAATATCATATCCTCTAAGGCTGACTGCCTGACACAAGTATCTACAAAGCTTACGAGAGCGAGGTTTGAGGACGACAAAGGATAGGGATTCATGAGACGCTTAAGTGACCAAACAAGAGCAAAAACCCATGAATGACCCTACCCACCTGTATCGTCAGA
>JBGSVR010000292.1:0-4360 GCA_041752855.1 Thermosynechococcaceae cyanobacterium | reverse complement strand
GGCACTGAATACGTCAAGGCCAAGGCCATCTGCTACGAAAAGCTAATGGCAATGGAGTTGGCTTTTCCGGTGTTTACCGTGTTTCCGACGCTGGTGATAGGGGGCGCTACCCACAAGCCCTATTCTCATTTTGCATCGGGCTTACCAGAGGTGCTGAAATGGGCAGCGCTGATTCGGTTTCTCAAGATAGACGGGAGTTTTCACTTTATCCATGCCCAAGATATTGCAGCCATTGTGCTGCAAATTGTGCAGCATCCAGAACTAGCGCCCTCTCACAAACTGGTGCTGGGCAACGCGGCAATGACGGCTAATGATTTAATTGAAACCCTTTGCACCTTTGCCAAAAAGCGCATTTACTTCCAGCTTGACCTAAAGCCTTGGCTTGTGAGTGTGCTAACTCGGCTGTTTAACATTCGCATGGGAGACTGGGACTACTTCTGCCTGAGCTACCGACATTTTCAGTACGCGAATCCAGTCAACCCAAAGACGTTCAACCAAACAGGCTACTGCCCAACGTTCAAAGACGTACTCAGTCAAAATATCCCAGAACCTTAGGATTGTGAATTTATAGCGCTGCGTTGTTGCCCATCTCTTTTGGCTCAACCACTTCCCGCACGCGGTAAATAGTGCGCCCTTGAGACTCATGGTAGGTGCGCATCATCAGCTCTGCGAGGAGGCCAAAGCAAAATAGTTCTAACCCCGCCAGCACCAGCAGTACCGCCAACGTCAGCAGCGGACGATTGCCAATAGATTCCCCTAAAAAGAGCTTGACATAGGTTAGGTGTAGCCCCAGCCCTAGACCAATAGCAGTGGAGACTAGGCCAAACCAGCCAAAGGCGTGCATGGGTCGCGTCAAAAACCGTTTCATAAAGTAGATGGTCATCAGATCCATCAGTACCCGAAAGGTACGGCTAAGTCCGTACTTACTCGTGCCAAACTGACGGGCATGGTGGCTGACGGGCAGCTCCGCAATTTTGGCACCTTCAATGAAGGCTAGGGCAGGCAAAAAGCGATGCAGTTCGCCATACAAATTCATATCTGCCAGTAGTTCTGCCCGATAGGCTTTGAGAGAACAGCCATAATCATGGAGCGGCACGCCCGTCACTTTACTAATGAGTCCATTGGCAAGTTTAGAGGGCAACAGACGCGTTAGTGCAGCATCTTGGCGATTTTTGCGCCAGCCGCTGACCAAGTCGTAGCCCTCATCTAGCTTGGCAAGCAGCTTTGGGATATCGGTGGGGTCATTCTGCAAATCGCCATCTAGGGTCACAATCACAGGTGCTTTAGCATGGTGGAACCCTGCCGACATTGCGGCGGTTTGACCATAGTTGCGCCGTAGCAACACCGCTCGTAAGTCCATCCGCTCTTGCGCCAAGCGTTTGAGCAGTGCCGTGGTGCCGTCACTAGAGCCATCATCCACTGCAATAATTTCGTAGGCTAATTGCTCGGCTTGGAGAACTTGGGCGATCGCCTCCACCAAACGCGGCACACTCTCCACCTCGTTATAAACCGGAATCACCACCGACACCTGAAGCGGCAGCGGTTGCGGGGTGATAGAAACAGGAAACGAGGGCAGGTAGGGTTCTGTTTTCATAGAGGGCGATCGCAACAATATCGGTCACTATTCTATGCACATTTGCGAACCCCCACGCATTCATAAGATTTGCTATACAGTGGGTGCCTGTCTCTATGTGTCACCATGAGTCTGTTAGATGTTGCTTTCATAAAGCAAAAAGCACTTGATTGCGGATTCCATAAGGTTGGAATTTCGGCAGTCCCAACGCGCGAAGCACCACTGCCATCTGCGGAACCTAGCAGCCTCAGCACGCAGCGGCTCCAGCAATGGCTAGACCAAGGGCATCATGCCGACATGGCCTGGATGAAAGATCCGCGACGGCAAGATATTTATCTGGTTATGCCAGACGTGCGATCGGTGATTTCAGTGGCGCTGAATTACTATACGCCTCATGAGCAATCCCAAGATCCAGCTCATGCCAAAATTTCGCGGTACGGTTGGGGACGAGACTATCACAAGGTTTTAGGACGTTGCCTCAAGGCATTGGCAGCTTGGCTAGAAGCCCAAGGCGAGGGGGTAAAGGCTCGCTACTATGTTGATACTGGCCCGATTCAAGAAAAAGCTTGGGCGCAGCAAGCAGGACTAGGGTGGATTGGCAAGAATGGGAATCTGATTACCCGTGAGTATGGTTCCTGGGTGTTTTTAGGTGAAATTCTGACTAACCTAGAGCTGTCACCCGATCGCCCCCATACCGATCATTGCGGCACTTGCACTCGCTGCATAGAGGCTTGCCCTACCCAGGCCATCACAGAACCCTTTGTTGTAGATGCAAATCGCTGTATTGCTTACCATACGATTGAAAATCGGTCAGAGACAATTCCTGAGGCGATCGCCCCTCATCTCCAGAACTGGGTGGCTGGCTGCGATATTTGTCAGGCGGTGTGTCCGTGGAACGAACGATTTGCTCAAGAAACAGATGTGCCAGACTTTCAACCCTACCCTCAAAATTTAGCCCCATCCCTTACAGAACTGTCACAACTTTCAAAACACGAATGGGATCGGCACTTTCGAGCTTCGGCGTTACGGCGGATTCGTCCTGATATGATGCAACGGAATGCAAAGGCATCGTTACCAAAAGCAAATCAACCTGATTGAACAATTCAAAAAAGGCTTACTTCAAAAAATGTTTGTGTGAGTTGGCGAAGCATCCGGCAGACTTCAATGCCTAGAAAACCTAGAATAATTCATTAGGAGCTAACTCATAATGATTGCAGCCAAAGAAAATTCCCCACAGCTTACCCCCGAAGAATATTTCGCCTGGGAAGAAAAGCAGCTAGAAAAGCATGAGTATATTAATGGCGAAGTCTACGCGATGAGCGGTGGCAGCAAAAACCATAGCTTAATCTCCGTTAGATTTATCACCCTGTTTTCTAACCACTTAGAAAGTAGCGGCTGTGAAACAGGTAACTCAGATCTGAGAGTTAATATTGTTAAATCAAATGATTACACATACCCGGATGTTAGCATAACTTGTGATGAGCGAGATAAAACTACCACTCAATATATTACTTATCCATGCTTGATTGTTGAAGTTTTATCAGGTAGCACTGAGGCTTATGATCGCGGCAGCAAATTTAGAATGTACCGCAACAATCCAGCCTTACAAGATTATTTATTAGTGAGTTCTACTACCATCGAAATGGATTTGTATCACAAAAAAGATACCGGTGAATGGATCATTATCAACTACAAAGAAGGCGATACTGTAGAACTCAAAAGCATCAACCTCAGCTTTGCAATCGAGTACGTTTATCGTGGCCTTGTTCTGACACCAGAATCTTAATTAGCACTAATTCAAATAAAAACACTCCACTGATTTTATTTGAGTGCAAAAACTTTGAGTGATTTGAAGAAGAATAAAAAACAGATTGCAAAAGTAGACGACGTTTCGCTACAGGATTCAGCGAAATGAAGCAAAACGTTATCATCATGTTTATCGTCTGCTGATGCGATGATGATGTTAGAGCCGCTTTTTTGAGCACCCCCTCCGGTGAGTTACGAACCCCTTCACCATAAATATCGACCTCAAACCTTTGCTGACTTGGTGGGACAGGATGCCATTACCACCACCCTCAGCAACGCCATGCGTCTGCGCCGAATTGCGCCTGCCTACCTTCTCACGGGGCCACGGGGAACAGGTAAAACCTCTAGCGCTCGAATTTTAGCCAAATCTCTCAACTGCATCAGCACTGATGTCCCCACGCCAGAACCCTGTGGGGTTTGTGAAGTGTGTCAGTCCATCACGAGAGGCAACGCCTTAGACGTTATTGAAATTGATGCCGCCAGCAATACGGGGGTAGACAACATTCGGGAGCTGATTGAGCGCGCCCAGTTTGCCCCCGTCCAGTGCCGCTACAAAATTTACTGCTTAGATGAAGTTCACATGCTCAGCACAGCAGCCTTTAATGCGCTGCTCAAAACGCTTGAGGAACCGCCCGATCGCGTGGTGTTTATTCTGGCAACCACCGACCCGCAGCGGGTGCTGCCCACCATTATTTCGCGCTGTCAGCGGTTTGACTTTCGCCGGATTCCGCTCCAGCCAATGGTGAATCACTTAATCTACATTGCTCAGCAAGAAGAGATTGCGATCGCCACTACCGCCGTCGAACTCGTCGCCCAAATCTCTCAGGGTGGCCTACGAGATGCCGAAAGTCTGCTCGACCAGCTCAGCCTTTTGGCAGGGGAAATTACGATTGACCGCGTTTGGGACTTGGTGGGTTCAGTGCCAGAACAGGACTTGTTGGCACTGGCAGAGGCGATCGCCACCGCCAATCCAGAAATCAT
>JBGSVR010000291.1:0-1540 GCA_041752855.1 Thermosynechococcaceae cyanobacterium | reverse complement strand
CTGGGCAACCCACGGTAAGCCAGAAGAGTACAATGCCCATCCCCACCGTGATGAAACAGAGCGGCTGGCGGTGGTTCAAAACGGCATTATCGAAAACTATCGAGAGTTAAGAGAAGCCCTTAGACAAAAGGGCTATACCTTTCGTTCAGAGACGGATACAGAAGTTATTCCCCATCTCATTGCAGATCGCCTTAAAGCTTTACAACCTCAGGATGTGCCCCAAGGCAGCTCACTTTTGTTGGAAGCCGTTAGACAAACGGTCAATGAGCTTCAGGGTGCCTTTGCGATCGCCGTTATTTCTGCCGATTTCCCCAATGAAATCATTGTCGCCCGCCAGCAGGCTCCCCTCGTGATTGGCTATGGCAAAGGCGAGTATTTTTGTGCGTCTGACACCCCTGCGCTGATCCCCTATACTCAGGTTATTTTGCCCCTCGACAACGGCGAAATTGCGCGCCTCAGCTATGACGGCGTGCAGGTATTTAACTTTAATGGCGATCGCCTTCGTAAAACCCCCAGAACCCTCAACTGGAACCCCGTTATGGTTGAAAAACAGGGGTTTAAGCACTTTATGCTCAAAGAAATCTATGAGCAGCCTGGAGTGGTGCGCACCTGTTTAGAAACTTATTTAGATGAATCTTGGCACAGTGATGCAGTCAATAGCCCTGTACGGCTCAACCTCCCCCCAGCGCTGTACGCTGACCTAGAGCATATTCACATCTTGGCCTGCGGCACCAGTTGGCACGCCAGCTTGGTTGGTAAGTACCTTCTAGAGCAGGTTGCAGGCATTCCGACACAGGTACATTACGCTTCTGAGTTCCGCTACGCCCCCTCACCGCTTACCCCTAACACCCTCACCATTGGGGTCACACAGTCAGGAGAAACCGCCGATACCTTGGCGGCATTAGAGCTAGAAAAACAGCGCCGATCCACTCAATCCGATGCCTATCGCTCTCGCCTACTGGGAATTACAAACCGAACCGAAAGCTCCCTAGGGCGCATTGTGCCCAATTTGATTGATACCCATGCGGGGATTGAAATTGGAGTTGCTGCCACTAAAACCTTTATTGCCCAGCTCATTGCGTTTTATCTGCTGGCGCTAGATTTAGCGCACTATCGTAAAACCCTCACGCCAGCCCGAATGAGCGAAATTCTGGATGGCTTACGTCAGCTTCCGGCGCTAGTCGAGCAGGTTTTAGAAATTCAAGAGCGCTATGTCGAAACCTTAGCCCATAACTTTCTAGACACCCACGACTTTATTTTTCTAGGACGCGGCATTAATTTCCCGATTGCGCTAGAAGGTGCCCTTAAGCTTAAAGAAATTAGCTACATCCACGCAGAAGGCTACCCTGCTGGGGAGATGAAGCATGGCCCCATCGCGCTCTTGGATGCAAAAGTTCCTGTGGTGGCGATCGCCATGCCAGGGACTGTCTTTGAGAAAGTGCTGTCCAACGCACAAGAAGCCCGCGCCCGCGATGCCCAGCTTATTGGGGTAACGCCCATGAACGAGCAAGAAGCCCAAGAAACCTTTGATACCCTTTTA
>JBGSVR010000290.1:0-3548 GCA_041752855.1 Thermosynechococcaceae cyanobacterium | reverse complement strand
CTAACATTCTGCTTTTGGCTGGCTGCGGCAAACACAATGGCAGGCTGGCTCTATGTTTTAAGTGGAGTAGGCGCTGCGCTACTGTTACTGTCTGCTGCAATGCCCATGCGGATTTTAAAGGGGATTGAAATAAGGCGATCGCCCCTTTCCCCTATCCATGTCGGTGAATCTCTTGCAGTGGAAATCACGCTTCGTAACCCAATGGCTCAATCTAAGGGGTTGTTTGTGGTTCAAGATCAGGTGCCTAAGGGACTAGGGGAGATGCCTGAAGTGGTGGTTGAGGCGATCGCACCCCACGATACCTATCGCTGGCACTATATTCTTAACCCAGAACGCCGTGGGCTATACCAGTGGAAGGCTATCACCTTACGAACAGGCGCACCGCTGGGGCTATTTTGGAGCCGTCGCGTCCAGCATATTCAGACCCAAGTGCTGGTTTACCCTAGAATTTTGCCACTCACCCGTTGCCCCATCCTTGATGAAATAGGGTTGTCGGCGCAGCAGCAACTTCAGCAGGTGCCCCTCTCTCGCAATGGCAGTGAGGGCACCACGCGATCGCTGCGACCCTATCGCACGGGCGACCCAATGCGCATGGTTCACTGGCGATCTAGCGCTCGTTTTAATGCCATGCGGGTACGAGAAATGGAGGTGTTAGGCGGTGGGTCTACCTTTGTGATTGCGCTGGATACTCAGGGCAACTGGCATCCTGATAGTTTTGAGCAGGCGGTTATGGCGGCAGCGTCTTTGTTTTTCTACGCGACACAGCACCATGGCGCGGCGCAACTCTGGACACCGCAATGGGGACTGGTGCAGGGGCTGCACCCTGTTTTAGAAGTGTTGGCAAAGATCCAACCGCAGCCAGTCACCGCCGAGAAACTGCCTGAGCAGTCTGTTATTTGGCTGACGGCAAACCCCGAGAGTATGAAACCCCTTCCCATGGGCAGTCGCTACGTTTTTTGGCCTCAGCTTGCTTCCGACGCAGAGATTAGGACGGTAAACTTTCTAGCGCCATTGGATCAAGTAGGCATTACTATTTCTTCGGCGCTTCCCCTGCAAATTCAGCTTCAAACTGCCCTTCGCTAAGCAGGCCACTCGCAGGTTGGGCTGAAGCAAAGGTCAACGACTGTTTATGCAGAATTTGGGTTGTGGGAGGGAAGATGCTTGGTATATGGCGATCGCCCTTGCCCCAGAAGTGCCAAAGTTAAGTTCCAAAATCAAGTCCCAAATGCAACCGCAGCAGGAAAAGGGAACTGAATCAGTATGATTGTAGGATTATGCTTTGATTGACACCGCCGCGCATGAGCCAACCTAATCCGCCTCGCTCTAAAACCGTCCTGACGAACCTAACGCGGGTCGTGCAGAATTTTCAGGAACGTGTGCAGTTTTCTAAGCTAGTCTTACGCAAAGATGCCAGAGTGCCGGAGCTTTGGGTGCAGGAGCCTGGAACTGATGAAGCCAAGGTTTATCCGCTGCTGGGAGATCGCTACACCATTGGGCGCAGTTCTAAAAGCAGCGACATTGTGGTGCGCACACCAATCGTGAGCCAGCTCCACGCTACCGTTAAGCGCGACCCCAAACACCGACGTGTCTTTACAATCCGTGATGAAAAGTCTACCAACGGCATTTTCCGCAATCGCCGTCGCGTTAAAACCTATGAGCTATTTCATAAAGACGTTTTAACCCTAGGGCCACCAGATCTAGAGGCTGCGGTTCGGGTTCAGTTTATCGATCCACCCCCGTTGCCCATCAAGCTGCTCCGGTTTGCGCTGTACGGCATCAGCGGCTTATTTGGTGCGGTAACGATTGGTACGGCGATCGCCTGGCAAAATATTCCGGTTAATCCGCTGCCAACCTCTCAACAAGGCCCTGTGGTGGTGCTGGCTCGTGACCAAACCCCCTTGGTGCAGGTGCGGCTGCAAGGCCACGTCGAGCTAAAGAATCTCTCAGACTACTCCCCCCACGTCATTCAGGCATTACTAGCCTCTGAAGACAGCCGCTTTTACTGGCATATTGGCGTAGATCCACTCGGTATTGTCAGAGCCGTGATTACCAATGTCACGGGGGGTAGCCTTCAGGGGGGGAGTACCCTCACCCAGCAGCTTGCTCGCAGCCTGTATCGAGGGTATGTGGGCACTGAAGATTCTTTGGGTCGTAAAGCTCGAGAAGCCATTGTTGCACTTAAGCTAGAGGCATTTTATAGTAAAGACTTTTTGCTGCTGAACTACCTCAATAAGGTGTATCTGGGTGCTTACGCCAGCGGATTTGAGGACGCGTCTCAGTTTTACTTTGGTAAATCAGCCAAAACCCTTAGTATTGCTGAGTCCGCTGCCTTGGTAGGTATTTTGCCTGCGCCCAATAGCTTTAACCCTGTGCAAAACTACAGTGCTGCGGTAGAGTACCGTAACCGCGTTATTACTCGGATGGCAGAGCAAGGCCGCATTTCTAATGCAGAGGCAGAACGGGCGCGGCGATCGCGCATTGAAATTAGCCCCAAGGCCAAAGCCCAGCTCCAGAGTGCGATCGCCCCCTACTACTACAGCTATGTCTTTGATGAGGTTGAGCAGCTTTTAGGCAAAAATCTGGCGCAAGAAGGCAATTTTATTGTAGAGACTGCCCTGAATCCTAGTGTCCAAAGCAAAGCAGAAGCTGCCCTTGCCAGCACCATTGACAACGAAGGTTCCGCCTCTGGGTTTTCCCAAGGGGCGCTTGTTACCCTAGATTTTCGCGCTGGCGAAATTTTAGCGATGGTGGGGGGCAAAGACTATCGCAAAAGTCAGTTTAATCGCGCCACTCAAGCATTAAGGCAGCCTGGATCGACCTTTAAGCTCTTTACCTACACGGCTGCGCTGGAAGCAGGAATCTCTCCCAGCGAATCGTTTTCTTGTGCGCCCTTAGATTGGGATGGACAGCTTTTTTCGGGCTGTAGTAACGGGGGGGCAGGATCTTTAGATATGAGTACAGGCGTCACGCTGTCAGAGAACCCCATTGCGCTTCGAGTCGCCCGGCGCGTCGGCCTTAGCCGCATTATTCAGACGGCACGCCGCTTGGGGGTACGCTCAACGCTCAACGCAGTTCCTGGGTTGGTGCTAGGCCAAAGTGAAAGCACTTTGTTAGAAATGTCCCGTGCCTACTCGGTGGTGGCTAACCAGGGTCGCCAAACTACACCTATGGCAATTCGTAAAATTTTAGACGCAGGGGACTGTCAATCTCTTCAGAACCTTAAGACCTGTCGGGTCATTTATGACCATACCCAAGATCTTCAGCAAAGCCCTCAGCCGCTTTCTCCAGACGTTGCCAATACGATGACTCAGCTTTTGACGGGCGTGGTGCGCTCTGGGACGGGACGAGCTGCCAGTCTAGGGCTAGGAGAGGCTGGCAAAACAGGAACAACCAATGACAATCGCGATCTTTGGTTTATTGGCTTTATCCCAAACCAAAATCTATTAACGGGTATTTGGCTGGGCAATGATGACAATAAGCCGACCTACGGCAGTAGCGGTCAGGCGGCTGCACTCTGGGGTCGGTTTATGAGAACAATCCTGTAAAAA
>JBGSVR010000289.1:0-3739 GCA_041752855.1 Thermosynechococcaceae cyanobacterium | reverse complement strand
TCGATCGCCGCGAGATGGTCACTTTATCCACCTTACGCCCGAAAAATCCATCGAAATCCAGAATGCCCTGGGTGCCGATGTCATCATGGCCTTTGATGAATGTGCGCCTTACCCCGCCAGCCGCGATGTCGTTGAAACCGCGCTACACCGCACAACTCATTGGCTAGAACGCTGTATTAAAGTGCATCAGCGCCCTGACCAGGCGCTCTTTGGCATTGTCCAGGGTGGGGTGTATTTAGACCTGCGGCAGCTTTCTGCGCGATCGCTCATTGAGTTTGACCTCCCTGGCTATGCAATCGGCGGGGTCAGCGTAGGTGAGCCTCCAGAGTTAATTCAAAAAATTGTGGAGGCGACTACGCCGCTGCTGCCTCTCAATAAGCCACGCTATTTGATGGGTGTGGGGACGTACCGAGAAATGGTGCAGGCGATCGCCGCTGGTATCGATCTCTTTGACTGCGTGATACCCACGCGACTGGCGCGTCATGCCAATGCCCTGGTAGGTGGTGAGCGCTGGAATTTGCGCAACCAAAAATTTAGAGAAGACTTTACGCCCCTCGACGCAACCTGCCCCTGCTATACCTGCCAAAGTTTTACAAGGGCTTATCTGAGTCATTTGCTGCGATCGCGGGAGCTGCTGGGCTATACCCTTCTTAGCATCCACAACATCACGGAATTAGTGCGCTTTACCCAGCGTATTAGATTTGCCATTCAAACAGGCACGTTTGTAGAGCAGTTTGGTCACTGGCTAAATTAATGCGCGCTTTTTAAGATCGAACCAACGGGTTCCAAATGTCTGGAGAAATGGGCTTATCTGACATCAGCGTCAGAATGTTAATTAAAAACGTATCCGTTGAAATGTTATCGGATGCCTTAGCTCCGGCATACCAGTCCTGAAAAAACTTTTCTGCCACGGGGAAGAGTGCCGTGATGTCTATTTTCCAAGCCTTTTGCTCTTTTGAAAACACAAATCGGGGCACATCTGGTGTGGCATACGCTTTCCCCCTCACCACTAAAACGGCCTCAGCGCGATCGCCCTTCACCGTCACGGTGCCAATCGTGGTCTCTTTCAAACCGCTTTCCCCAATCCAGCCTTCGCGAATCGCAAGACTAATCACGTCTTTGTCAGACATAGGCAGCAGCGCCTTTAGCCCAACGCGATGTCTCAGAATCAGTACGAGATACTGGTCTATCAGAGAACGCGATCGCACGGTAGCCCCATCTCCTTTCAGGGCCAAGTCACGCATTTTGCCATAGTGGGCAAGCGTTGTTGCACTCACCTGCTCAACGGCGCGATCGCCCTCCTTCTCTAGCAAAGCCTGTTTGTAGGCAACAAAACAGCGCTGAATTGCCTGACGATCCGAGGGCGGTAAAGGCTTTAAAGCAGTGTTTGGTGTCTTGGCAATGACAGGAAGATCTGACAGACTCGGCAAGCTAATGGGGGCTATGCCTCCAATGTTTAGACCAATTAACACAGAAGCAGTCCAGATTAAAGTCATACAGATATATTGGGGTATCTAAAGATAGCGGTATAAAACAAAGTGGTTTAGGCTCGTGAACTAAATAACGTCCAATTTTTAGAAAACCCTCATGTACGTAGGGGTAGGTTTAGCTGATACTGCGTTGGAGAATCCTAGATTTATCGGCAAAACCTGCCCCTACAAAACCTGGGTGTTATTTTATTCTCATTCCTTAGTAAATGGGAGCGTTGCCAGGTTTCCACTTAATGTTGCAGCCAATACTGGGCTTTTGATCTGTGTCAATGGGCCTACCTGCTAAGGCTGCATCAATGGCTGCTCGCAGGTCTGCTCCCGTAACGGGCTTTTCATTACCAGGGCGACTGTCATCTAACTGACCGCGATACACAAGGCGGCAGTCTGCATCAAACAAAAAGAAGTCTGGGGTACAGGCCGCTTGGTAAGACTGCGCGACGGCTTGGGATTCATCGTACAAAATCGGGTAGTTCAGGCTCAGATCTTGAGCCATCGTCTTGAGATGATCTGGAGAATCCTGAGGGTAGTTGCTCACGTCATTGGCGCTGATTGCGATAACCCCTAAACCCTGGGGCACATAATCATGACCTAAACGCGCCAGCTCATCTTTGACGTGTATAACAAAGGGGCAGTACTGACAGATAAACATCACCAATAGCGCCTTAGCCCCTGCAAACTGACTCAGAGACGTAAGCTCACCTGTCACCACATTAGGCAACGCAAAGTCTGGCGCGATGCTTCCCAATGGCAGCATTGTAGATTCAGTCCGAGCCATAACCACTACACCTCAAACATAATTACTCTTTGTTGAATATAAGCGACGCACAGCATCATCGAATCATCTGTGCCATTGCCATTTGCAAATCTTCAGTGAGCTGCTGCACCGCAACTCTAGCACTGCGACGATTCTCTTGATAATGAGGCAATCGCTGTGACACGGAAAGGGGTTTCCCCACGGTTAATCGCAGTCTCTTAGCCCCTAAGTTGGGGGTTTGTCCCTGCTTTTTCCCCTCTAGCCATGCGGTAATGCGCCACAAGATAATCAGCATTTCGGCAAAGCGGTCGGCGCTGGGTTTTTGAATAATGTAATTGCCCGTAATGACTGTCAGTCGCTCGGCTAAACGCATATGCCATAGTGCCAAACTGGCATCTTCTGCCATCCAGTCCGCCATCCCGCGCTCAATGGGGCTGAGGTGCGCCACGTCTTCTCGAAAAATCCGATCCCAACCTGCCTGCTCCAGACGACGACAGCGATCCATGCAGTTACCCTGCGGCTTAACGCCTAGACGCTCTTCTGCTACCTTGAGCGCGGCTTCTAAATAAATTTGGAGGCGCGCTGTCACCTGCTCATTTCGCTCAAGCCCATCTTTAGGCAAAGTAGCAGCGGCAGGGCAGAGTCCTTGATAAAAACGCTTGTAGAAACCTTCCATGAGGTTCAGTAAATGTTCTCCCAACCCTAGAAGCCTGCCGTAAAGCGCATCGGCTCTCGGATCGTTGATGAGTCCAGCGGGGTAGCTTTTCTGCGTAAAGCCGCAGGATTGCTCAATATCGCCCATGAGTGCCTCAAGTTTTTCCCAGGGTGCTTCAACATAGCTGTACTGAATCCCGATGGGCACAATGAGCGTCTCTTCTGTGCGTCCAGCCTTGTGGATATCTTCCGCGCACCAAAACCCTAATTGCGCTGCACCTGGCTCTAAAGCATTCATACGTTCGTTATGGTCGTTGGTGCCACCTTCTGGGGCAACGGAGATGGGAAAGATGCTGTTTACCAATAGGTCACGAGCAGACTTTAGCCCCTGACGGTCGGCTTTGCCCCGCAAAATTGGAGTACCGCCTAAACGCGGAAACAGCCAATTAACAAAGGTGCCGGCCCACAAAGAAATACCTCTGTCATAAATAAAGTGGCTATGAACAGGCTTTTTAAGCTTAATTCCGGCGCGGCTGGCAGCCTTAGGCACAAGACACCATAGCAAGTAGGCCATTGCAAAGGGGTCATCTGTGGTGGGATGGCGGAAGGTAAATAACATGCGCACCCGCCCATCTTGAAACTGTCGATAGAGCTGGACTAACTGCTCTAGATTATCGGCCTGGATATCGGTAATGTGGAGTTTGTAGCGCATCCAAAGAGGTAGCACCATCCGATTGGTTGCCAGAACTCCAAGGTTAAGAGCCGAGGGTAAAAACTCTAGCGGCGGCTGGACTTGGCGAATCGCGTTAGGCAAGCGCTGGCTCCTTTCTCCCCAAATGAT
>JBGSVR010000288.1:0-8197 GCA_041752855.1 Thermosynechococcaceae cyanobacterium | reverse complement strand
CCAGTTTAGGTCTACCAATCGTCGTAGCCCATAGGTTTTGGCAAAGGCCAGCGCCCGATACATTGCCTCGCGACTGTTGGGGTACGCCAGCCCTAGAGTGCCTAAGACTAGAAATTGAGCCGACTGAAATAGGGTTTCAGGGAGTTTAGAGGCATCAAGCTTGGCATCTGCGAAGGCGGTGGTGTTGGTGGTGCCAAACCCAGCAAAGTGGCGATCGCCCTCCAGTGTCCTTGTCACATAGACCGTGCGCGTCGGCGCATCAGAATGACGCTGAAGCCCTTCTAAGTTAACTTCTAGAGCATTTAATACCTGTACTAGTTCATCCCCCTGAGCATCTTGTCCTACACAGCCCAAGTACGCAGCAGGGGTACCTAAATGCGCTAATGCACAGGCCACGTTTGCAGGTGCGCCACCTGGGTATGCAGTCCATGTCTTAACCGCTTCTAGAGGTTGCCCAGGCTGATCGGCAAGATAATCAAAAAGAAGTTCGCCAATACAAAGAACTTGAGAAATCGCCATTCATTTACTCCTTAAAGTGCCCAGCAAAAAGTTAATATAAAAAAGTTATATTTGTACGAGAATTTTACATGCAGACACATAGCACAGTTCGGCTTGGTTATAAAGCTCGAAAGTCTATTGGAAGCCTTTTAGGAGTTCTGCTTGGGCTAATTTCAAGTACAGAATTTTTGATGATTGCATCTTTAAGCCAAGCGCCAGCCCATGCTCAGTCAGGGTCTTCGCTACAAAAACCTTTGCCGCCTATTGCTTCACCATCCTACAAAACGCCGCTGGCTAACCCAAAGTCAGGCTTTATTCTGACGGACAATACCTCGATAAAATTAAAGTTCAAAGAAACCATCTCATCTAAAACCGCCGAAGAGAATCGACCGATTGAATTTGACGTTGCAGAAGATATTGTGGTGCAGGGCGTTACCGTCATTGCAAGGGGCACAACCGCTAAAGGCATTATTGCCGAGGTTAAGCGGGCCAAAATGCTAGGCCGCAAAGGAAAAATCAGCATTATCTTGAAAGAAGTAGCGCTGGTCTCTGGAGAACGCGTCTCGCTCCGTGCGAGTCTGTCTCAGGGTGGTGGACTGTCTGCCGGAACCATTGCACTCTCAGCCATTATTACGCCCATTTTCTTGCTCATGGGCGGCAAAGAAGCAAAATATACCGCAGGGACAGAATTTACGGCTTTTGTAGATGGCGACTATGCACTAGACCCATCTAAGTTTATTCAGCGCGAGACTCGCTAAGTCTATCTGCAAACATCGTGATTGGGATGGTTAACCCTTGAGGCAAAAGTAGCGCAGCCGTAACAGAATTTGAGTGGCGTGGTGTTTTAACATCTTCTTAAGATTTAATGAAAGAACTCCCGAAGTGTACCCCCACTCAACGTTTACTTGGCGTAAAGGCTCGCAATTATGGTCAATGTTCAACCACAGCACCTGCATGGCTCAAACGTCCAAGCCCCAAACCTTAATTCTCCAGAGACAGCCTCTCTTAAAAACCCGCATCAGTCTTTAGATGCGTACTATCAGCAGGTTAAACAGATCATTTTGGCGCGGCAAAGCGCTATCACAGGGCTGCTGCCAGCCAGCACCGCCGTCAACGCTCACGGAGACTACACCGATGCCTGGGTACGCGATAACGTCTACAGCATTTTGGCAGTCTGGGGACTGGGGTTAGCCTACCGCAAAGTAGACGATGACCAAGGACGCGCCTACGAACTAGAACACAGCGTTATTAAGCTGATGCGGGGGCTGCTCACCGCCATGATAAAGCAGTCTCCTAAAGTTGAGCGTTTTAAAGAAACGCAAGACCCCCTGGATGCGATGCACGCCAAATATGACACCCATACAGGTAATGCCGTGGTGGGCGATGATGAGTGGGGGCATCTCCAGCTCGATGCCACCTCGCTCTACCTGCTGATGCTGGCTCAGATGACGGTATCTGGGTTAGAAATTATCCAAACTCTAGATGAAGTCGATTTTGTCCAAAACTTGGTGTACTACATTGGTCGCACCTATCGAACGCCGGACTACGGCATTTGGGAGCGTGGCAATAAGATCAACCACGGCAATCCAGAACTCAACACCAGTTCTTTAGGCATGGCAAAAGCGGCCTTAGAAGCAATGGATGGACTCAACCTCTTTGGTCTGCGGGGTGGCTCATTGAGCGTGATTCATGTGTTGCCGGATGAAGTCGCGCGATCGCGCACCACCCTCAGCTCTCTCCTGCCACGAGAATCTAACTCAAAGGAAATCGACGCGGCGTTACTGAGCGTTATCGGCTTTCCGGCCTTTGCCGTAGAAGATCGAGACATTGTGAAGCGCACCCGCCAGAAAATTCTCGATCAGTTAGCCGGAAACTATGGCTGTAAGCGTTTTTTACGAGATGGGCACCAGACCGTCCTAGAAGACACCAGCCGCCTACACTACGAACCCGAAGAACTTCAGCAGTTTGAACATATTGAAAGCGAGTGGCCTCTCTTTTTTACCTATCTGATCTTAGATGGGCTGTTTCGAGGAGATACAGAACAAGTTGAAAACTTTCGCCAGAAAATCCAGCCTTTGTTTGTGGAGTGCAACGGCTGGTCTCTGCTGCCGGAGCTGTACTATGTCCCCGCCGAAAAAATTGCGGCTGAAAAAGCCGCCCCCTACAGCCAAATTCGCTTACCCAACGAAAACATTCCGCTGATTTGGGCGCAAAGTCTCTATATTTTGGGCGAACTGATTGCCGAAGGCTTTATTGCTCTAGGCGATGTAGACCCGCTAGGGCGACATCTGCGGCTGGGGCATGCCCCAGCCCCGGTCGTGCAGATTGCGCTGTTGGCAGAAGATGAAACACTCCAGCAAGAGTTACGAGCCTTTGGGGTAGAAACCCAAACCCTTCAGCAAATTGAGCCGATTCAAGTCTTAGATGCAGAGGCATTAACGCGCGCCTACAGCCATTTAGGGCAAAACCATCAGCTTGGACTGAGTGGACGACCGATCCGTCGTCTGCGAAGCTTGACCACCGCCTGCCTCTATCGGTTTCAGGGGCAAACTAAGGCATTCTTGCCTGCCTTCCTAGACCAAACCCAGTTTTACCTCACCCTGGATTACCACTTTTTGGTTGACCAAATCAAGACCGAACTAACCTATATTCGTCGTCATTGGTCGCATCTCGGGCGACCCACGGTAACGCTGTTGCTCACTAAAACAATGCTGTTGGGGGGGCGTAGGCCGCTCCTGCATTTGTTTCAAGAACTCAATGGCGGCGAATGTAATGGGGTAAAGGTAAAGCTGGGGCCACTTCAGCAGCTTTTGCTAATGGCTGGGGTTGAGCGAATGGACGCGCTGCGAGAGTTTGAGTTTGTTCCCTCTGACCGGATGGATCCTAGGCAAGTCTCGATTCACTTACCCCTCGACCCTGATAGTTGTAAACCGCTCACCTACACCCTAGAGATGAGTTTAGAGCGAGAAACCAATGTTCCTCTTTTGCTTAAGCGACTCAAGCCGTCTACCAACCTTTACGAACAGGTGGAGCTGTTGCAAACGCTCAGTCACCTCAAGGGTTTAGCATTTGATACAGGGCTGGGTCAACGCTATGAGTCCGTCACGGTTCAGGATTTACTGAACGAGGTATACGACAAAGCAGGAGAACTGAGACTCTGGAGCATCATCCGTCGAGTGGCAGGGCTATTGGACAAGGTAGATATTACCCTTTCAGATTCTCTGACCCATATTTTGGTGCGGCAGCGGCAGGTGGCGGTAGGTAAGTCCTATAGTTCTGCGTCGTTGATTTCGCGGCCTATGTCGCACTTTGAAATCATGGAAAAGATTGCGGTGTTCTGCCGAGAAGATATCCGCGATCGCGCCCTTACTCAAGAGGTCATCATTTATCTCAATCTGCTGCTGAAGGCAGAACCCAAGCTGTTTGACGGGTTGCTCACGCTTCGGGTTGGGTATTTTATTTTGCTGATGATCAGCGAACTGGCGAGTGAGCATCACCTTACGCAAGATGAAGCCTATGAGCAGTTGATGAACCTCAGCCCCTTTGAAGTAAAAGGACGGCTCCGTAAGGCGCTGATTGACTATGAAGTTCTGAATCAAGAGCTATTGAGTCAAGAGTCTTTGCACCTACGCAGCCCTCAACAGTCAATTGAGTGGATTGTAAAACCAGAAAGCAATGCGGTCGAGGAGCAGCCAGGGAATAGCTGGCACCGCAAGCGCGAACTTCAGGGGATGCTGAATCGCCTGCCGCCTCAGTTTTGTCCACGAGTGTGGCAGTTGCTGAAGCACTGCAAGGGCATCATTGTGGGCGATAAGTTAGAACGGCGCAACCGTCTCGACAGCAAGGCAATTTTGTCAGAAATGACCCCTGGTGAAACCAACTTTGCCCTCCGCATTGAGCATCTGCTCAACAAAATTAGCGCACCCCAGTATCGTCAGCTCAATATTGAAACGATGATGGAACTGGCGGCGATTGTGGAAGCGAATCCTAACTTTTATCTAGAAGATTATTTAGTGATGGATGTGTTGATTGGTCATGCGGTGCGGCTGGCTTATTTGGAGCAGTTTGAGGAACGGGGCGATCGCTACGATGAGTACAAGAGCCAAGCCTGGGACGACTTCTACGATAGCTCGCCGCTGCGCTGTGCTCAGTATATTGCCGCCGCACTAAAATACCTCACCCAACTGGGGTCTGAGGTGTCAGGTGTGAGCGTTTGACACTCTATAGAATTCGCCCACCAAGTACAGCGACCCGCATAGGGCTTTTAGCGGAGCTGGCGATTGCAGCGCGCCTTGGAGTTGCTTTATCCCTTCACTTAAGGTTTGGGTTGTTGTGCAGGAAACTAAGTTAGGGCAAATCGATCGCGCCAAGTCAGTCAGTTGCTGAGGGTCTGCGCTGCTGTGTTCTGGGACGGGGACTAAAGTGAGGCGATCGCCTTCTCTCAACAGCGCCTCAAAAATATCGGCGTGGTCTTTGGTCGAGAGCATCCCCATCAGCCAATGAACCGCGCCAGGGTGGATTGAATCTATGTACTGCCGTAAAGCCTTCGCTGCTGCTGGGTTATGGGCACCGTCTACCAGCAGCTTCATGCCTTCCCATTGGATCCAGTGCAGTCGCCCTAGCCATTGGGTTTGCGCCATTCCGGTTTGGATGGCGGCATCAGAGATGTCCCAACCCTGCTGCCGAAGGATTTTGAGAGCTGCGATCGCCAAGGCGGAGTTGCCCAATTGGACATCCCCAAACAGCGGCAGCGGGTAAGAGATGCCGTCTGCGATCGCCCAAGGGTAAGGATCTGTCTTATCTGGTATCCACTGTGCAGGACTCTGCCAAACAATGGGGCAATTGAGATCCTCAATCTGTTGACGTACCACTGCATCCGCTTCAGGTGGAAGTACCCCAACCACAGCAGGGCATCCTGGCTTCAAAATACCTGCTTTTTCACGGGCAATATGGGCAAGGGTGGGGCCAAGGCGTTGCCAATGCTCAAGACTGAGAGAGGTGATGATGGAAATGAGAGGGCGATCGCACACGTTAGTTGCGTCTAGCCTGCCGCCCAAGCCCACCTCAATTACCGCAATATCCACAGCAGCCTCGGCAAAAATGCACCAAGCCGCCGCCGTCAATACCTCAAACTGAGTAGGGGAAGGCTGGTCTGGGTCGATAATTACCGCCACTCGATTGAGTGCATCGAGCAGCACTTCTGGTGCAATGGGCTGGTTATTCAGCGTAATGCGTTCTGTCCAATCCACTAAATGCGGTGAGGTGTAGCGCCCCACTCTATAGCCAGCCACCGCTAAAACAGAAGACAAGTAGGCGCAAACGGATCCCTTCCCATTTGTGCCTGCAACATGAATGATGGGAACTGTTTTGTGAGGATTCCCCAGTTGTGACAACAGCGCTAAGATTCGATCTAAGCCAAGATCAATGCCAAACCGCTCGTACTGCTGCAAAAAGTCCGAAATTTCTAAATTCTGTGCCATTGCAGAATCTAAACAGAGACGGTTTCTTCTGCGGTCACGGGTGCTGCAATCAATGTCAGCTCAATCACATCTTCTTGTGGTTGGCTAATATGGGCGCGAATCCCAGGGCCAAAAAATCGCTCGATTTTGTCTTGTTTTACCATCCACTGGTCAAAGGTGCGACCGGGTGATGAAAACTCAAGGGTTAGCGCATAGGCTCCTTTGACTTCAGTTTCATAAAAGCTCTCTAACACGGGCTGTGCTTCTTTAGAAGGTCCTAACCCCACTTTTTTGAGCGCCGTATCTAGATGAGCATCCTGACCGTACCAAAACCGCGTAACGTCTTTAATGACCTGCTTTTGGGTATCAGTGGCCTGTGTCTCTCGCAGGGCATCAATTTCTGGTGAGGGAGCCTTTGCAGGCTTCACGGGCTTCAGTTCCGTAATTTTGAAGGCTAGGCCACCCAGCAAAATGGGGATGCCGTAGCTAAACCCAATAAGGTTGATTGTGGCGTTTTCAAAAATGTAGGCAATAATTGCTGCGACGGTCATGGTGCCGCCAACCGAAATCCCAAGCGTTGCCAGTGAAAGTTTGCGCAGCATAATGATGTGATAAATCTCTATTGCAATCCTAATGGGTTTAGGGGGGTTGGGGATCAATTTCGCCTAGCGATAGTTGGTGAACTGAAGGGCGACGGGGTAATCTTCTTGCTTTAGGCGCTGAATAATGTCTTGCAGATCGTCTTTAGACTTTGCCACAACCCGCACGGAGTCACCCTGAATCGAAGACTGCACCTTCTTAAACTCATCGCGGATGAGCTTAGAGATTTGCTTTGCCAGTTCTGAACTGAGTCCGCGCTTGAGGGTAATTTCTTGACGCACGCGGTTGCCACTGGCAGATTCGACTTTGCCGTAGTCAAAAATTTTGAGCGACAGGTTGCGCTTAACGGCCTTCATTTGCAGCACAGAATGCACGGCCTCTAGAGTAAAGTCGCTGTTGGTCTGGATAACAATATTTTCTTTGTTTAACTCTAGGCTAGTTTTAGTGTCTTTGAGGTCATAGCGGGTTTTGATTTCGCGTTCGGCTTGGTCAACGGCGTTGACCAACTCCTGGGCATCAAAGTCGCTGACGATATCAAAGGAATACGTGGCTGCCATAGGTAAAGTCCGTAAGAGCTGATTGGGGCTGTTGGGTTGATCCTAGCAAACCTATGTTATGCAAGTTTGTGCGCTGTTGAGGGAATACTACGGATAACTGTCTGTTTACATAGAAAGATTCAAAATGAGTGACATACAAAGAATAGACACAAACACTTATGTGACAGTGCAAGGGCACTATGCTGTTGTCAATGAGGGTTCTGGGTATGCAATCATCAATACTCATACAAAACAGGTCATTGCCCGAAATATTTCATCTTTCTTGGATTGTGCAAAAACTTTAGACTATCTCTTTAAAGCTGAATCTCAAAATCCAGATCCAATCCCGACCGCCGTGCTTCTTTCTGAATTAGATTCTCCACCTAAATCAGTTCAAGTCAAAAATAATTATCCAGTTAAAGATCTAGATGAGCTAGATTTGGCTTTTGTAAGAGGTCTAGCTTCTTATTTTGAAGAAATGAATGGTAAGATTCGCCGCTATCATCGAGATCACAATGCATCGCAGGAAGAAGCAGACGTAATAGCGAGATATTATTTAAAGACTGCTGCTATTATCAGAGATGTCAAAAATCAACAAGATTTAGAAAATCTGATCGAACCGATAGAAACCCTAAAGGAGAAGGTTAGTCGATATCAACATAAAAGCCATAAATACCGTTGGTCGAAAGGTTTGGAAGATGAAGTTTTAGTTAAGTTACGAACAATTATTGCAAGCCTCAAGAGATAATTAAACAACTTTATTTTAAGGTATTGCTCCACTACTCCACAAAATCAAAAATCATCTCCGCCGTAAACTCAGGTTTTTCCAAATGGGGCACATGACCACAATCTGGCACCCATACTAATTTGCTGTGGGGAATTTCGCTATGAAATTGAGCAGCATCCTTCGTGCCCAGAATGCGATCGCCCTCTCCCCACAAAATTAACGTCGGCACCTGAATCTCCTTCGACTTTGGACAAATCTGAAGGTCAAATGGGCTGAACGCTATGCAAGAAAGGATAATGACGGTTTCAATCTAAAGCCCCGTCATTATCGCCACCTCCATTATGCCTATTCCTCTCACTGCATCTGAGTTTAAGAGT
>JBGSVR010000287.1:0-4631 GCA_041752855.1 Thermosynechococcaceae cyanobacterium | reverse complement strand
TAAGATAGAAAAGCCTCATTCAAGGGCGAGTGGCGGAATGGTAGACGCACCACACTCAAAATGTGGCGACTTCGGTCGTGGGAGTTCGAGTCTCCCCTCGCCCATTTGTTAAAGAACAGGCAGACTGTTGGGTAGAGTGTTCACAAGCCCAACTGTCGCCTTGTTAGCTTAGCAACGCATGAATTCTTTGTTACTTAAATCTCCGCTATTGCAGTCTTCGGCTTTGTCACCCCAATACTGGCCGTTTAGTTTGGATTGGATTCCAACGACGGCTTATTTGGTGGGGGGATGTGTGCGCGATGCGCTTTTAGAGTATGCATCGCCCTACCTAGACCTCGATTTTGTAATGCCGCAAGATTCAATCCAGACCGCACAGGCGATCGCCCGTCACTACAAGGCAGGGTTTGTGGTGCTAGATGCCGAGCGCCAAATTGCAAGGGTGGTGTTTGACCACGCCACGGCAGATTTTGCGCTTCAGGTGGGCGATAGCCTGGTTGAAGATTTAGAGCGGCGAGACTTTACGGTAAATGCGATCGCCTATTCGCCCCATACCCAAACCCTGGTAGACCCCTTGGGCGGACGAAAAGACCTAGCAGCGCGGACGCTGCGGATGGTGTCGGCAGAAAACCTCAAGGACGATCCGCTGCGGCTATTGCGCGCCTATCGTCAGGCCGCGCAGCTCAATTTTTCAGTTGATGCCCAGACACGGCTTCAGCTTCATGCTTTGGCACCGCTGCTGTCTAAAGTGGCTGCCGAGCGGATTCGGGTGGAGCTGAGCTATTTGCTAAGTCACGCCAAGGGCACGCTGTGGCTGACCGATCTTTGGCAGGATGGACTCCTGCGTTCATCTTTTGCCCATGCCACGGCAGACGGTCTGGCGCTGATTGGGCAAATGGATCAGGCAGAAGCCGAAGTGACGGCGCGTTGGTCGCAGCTAGAAGTGCTGCTGCATCGCACTCTCAGCGATCGCCCCAAGAGTGGTGAGGGGGTGCGGCGCACGCTGTTTACTACGGCAAAGCTCGTGGGCTTAGTGGATTCAGACCTACAGATTGCCAGACAAACGCTCCAGGCCATGAAGTACAGCAAGGCCGAGATTAATCTTGTGCTGACGGTACTTCAAGGCTTAAGCCAGCTCCGGCAAGATTTAAGCCAGGGTTCCCTCAATCGTCGCCAGCAGTATGTGCTGTTTCGGATGGTGCGGGATGCGTTTCCGGCGGTGGCGGTGGTGTCGATCGCCGCTGGCATTCCCCTCGCTGATGTTGCGCCCTTGGTGGATGAGTATTTGAACGGGGAAAGTGCGATCGCCCACCCTACGCCGCTGGTGTCTGGGCAAGTCTTAATGAGTACCCTATCGTTGGCTTCTGGGCCTTTGGTGGGGCAGCTTTTAGCTGCGCTAGAGTTAGCTCACGCCGAAGGGGCGATCGCCACCGCCGCCGAGGCAATTGAGATGGCGCAAAACATTGTTTATTCAGGGCATAGGTAAGTTCTCATGGCACGCATCGTTCAGAAATACGGTGGCACTTCTGTTGGCTCAGCGGAGCGCATTAAGGCCGTAGCCGAGCGGGTCAAGGCCACGGTCGATGCAGGCCACTCCCTGGTCGTGGTGGTGTCTGCGATGGCAAAAACCACAGATGGTCTGGTGCAGCTTGCCCATGAAGTCTCACAAAACCCGTCCCGCCGCGAGATGGATATGCTGCTTTCCACGGGGGAGCAGGTAACGATCGCGCTCTTAAGTATGGCGCTACAAAATCTAGGACAGCCTGCCATTTCCCTCACGGGGGCACAGGTGGGCATTGTGACCGAAGCCGCCCACACCCGCGCCCGTATTTTAGGCATTGAAACCGAACGGATGGAGCGTCATCTTGCCGAAGGTAAGGTTGTGGTGGTTGCGGGGTTTCAGGGCATCACCAATACCGCAGATTTAGAAGTCACAACCCTTGGTCGCGGTGGCTCAGATACTTCTGCGGTGGCGCTGGCAGCGGCATTACGGGCAGACCTATGCGAAATTTATACCGATGTGCCTGGAGTACTCACCACCGATCCGCGCCTTGTGGAAACCGCTAGCCTGCTGTCAGAAATTACCTGTGATGAAATGCTGGAGCTTGCCAGCCTAGGGGCTAAGGTGCTGCATCCACGCGCCGTCGAAATTGCCCGAAACTACGGCGTACAGATGGTGGTGCGCTCAAGCTGGAGCGATGAACCTGGCACTAAAATTGTTGCGCCTGACATTGCGCCCCGTCCTCTCCAAAACCTAGAGCTAGGCCACCCCGTAGACGGCGTTCGGTTTGACTTAGACCAGGCCAAAGTAGCGCTGCTGCGCGTAGAAGACCGCCCTGGTATTGCTGCGCACCTCTTTGGGGTATTGGCAAAACAGCAGGTGAATGTTGACCTCATTATTCAGTCTATTCATGACGGCAACACCAACGACATTGCCTTTACGGTCGATCATGCGTCGCTTAATCAAGCCGAGGCGGTTTCAACGGCTTTTGGCCCCATGCTGCAACAGCAGCGGGGCGACAGCCTCGACCAAACGGAAGTGATGATAGACCGCGAGATCGCCAAAATCAGCATTGTGGGCGCTGGCATGATTGGCAGACCCGGCATTGCAGCGCAGATGTTTCGCACCTTAGCCGATGCCAACATCAACCTTCAGATGATTTCGACTTCTGAAGTGAACGTGAGCTGTACGATTGCTAAAAAAGACTGCGATCGCGCCATTGTAGAACTCTGCACCCAGTTTGAGGTCGAGAGTTCCCCTGCACAGACATTTATCGACCCCAACTGGCCTGCGGTGCGCGGCGTTGCCCTCGATCTCAAGCAGGCGCGGCTGGCAATTCGTAATGTAACTGATCGCCCAGGGATGGCGGCGCACATTTTCCAGAAGCTAGCGGCGGCAAATATTAGCGTGGATATGATTATTCAGTCCCAGCGATCGCGCGCTACCCACGGCGTAATGACTCGCGATATTGCCTTTACTGTCCCGCAAATCGATCTGGCATCGGCAAAGACGCTCTTAGAAGAAATCAGCCGTGAAATGGAAGGCGCTGAGATTACGGCTGATTCTGAGATTGCCAAGGTAAGCATTGTGGGGATGGGGATGTTGGGTCGTCCAGGTGTGGCGGCACAAATGTTTGAGGCATTAGCCAGCAACAGCATCAATATTCAGATGATTGCCACGTCTGAAATTCGGGTAAGCTGCGTGGTGGCGAAGGAAGAGGGCGTTAAAGCACTTCAGGCAATCCATGAATCTTTTGAGTTAGGGCAAGCGCAACGAGTAGAAATTCCTAAGTGACGGGTTGAGAGCATTTGGAGGGCGTAATGCCTTGCGCCCCTACGCAACATTGAAGATTAAGGCTTTTCCCCGCACCTGCTCGTTAAATTGACCTCGTTCATACACCACCTGCCCTCCTACGATCGTCACCACAGGCCATCCCGTCAAATTCCAGCCTTCAAAAGGACTCCAGCCGCACTTAGTTTGCAGCTCTTCGCGCATAACCGGATGGTAGGTTTCTAAGTCGACCAGCACTAAGTCCGCGTCGTAGCCAGGGGCGATCGCCCCCTTTCCTACAATCCCATAAGCTTTTGCCACCGCCGTAGACATCCAGTTAGAGACTTGCGCCACGGTACAACGTCCCTGCATCGCTTGGGTCAGCATTAGCGGCAGAGATGTTTCTACCCCAGGCATACCAGAAGGCACCTTGGCAGGCTCCAGAAAAACGGTTGTAGAAGATGCATCCTCCTCGGCCTGATCGGTCACATTCGCCCGACCCTTCTCTGCCAGCGTATGGGGGGCATGATCAGTTGCAATAAAGTCAATCACGCCATCTTGCAGCGCTTGCCACAGCACTTCGTTGTCGTGGGCACTCCGAATAGGCGGATTCATCTGAATCAGTGAACCGAGTTTTTTGTAGAAGCCTGTATTAAGCAGCAGATGCTGGGGCGTTACTTCTGCCGTTACCCACGCTGGCTTATCTTGGCGCAGTAGTTCGGCTTCTTCTGCCGTAGAAAGATGCAGAATATGAAGCCGCCGCTGATACTTTTTAGATAACTTGAGCGCTAGTTGTGTCGCGTTGAGCGCCGCCTGATTGTCTTGAATCACCGAATGAATGGCTGGGTCTGTTATGCCTGCAAATTCTTTGCGGCGCTGGGCAATGCGTGCCTGGTCTTCGGCATGAACCGCAATCAGACGGGTGCCTGTTGCAAAAATGCGATCTAAAGCCCCTTCTTGATCCACCAGCAAATCGCCATGCATGGAACCCATGAAAATCTTGATGCCAGGGGTTGGGGTTGCCGTTTGTAGGTCAGGCAAATTTTCGGCAGTGGCACCAATAAAAAAGCCGAAGTTCACATAAGACTTTTGAGCCGCCCGTGCCAGTTTATCGTCTAGGGCAGCCTGATTAATGGTGAGCGGTTTGGTGTTGGGCATTTCCAAAAAGGAGGTCACGCCGCCACGGGCGCAGGCGCGGGATGCTGTGGTGAGGTCTTCTTTATGCTCTAGTCCAGGCTCACGGAAATGGACTTGGGGGTCGATAACGCCAGGTAACAGCGTGAGGTGGTCTGCTTCAATGACGGTATCAGCCTTTTGGTCGGGCTTTGAGCCAACCTGCTCAATTAAACCGTCCCGCACAAAC
>JBGSVR010000286.1:0-7121 GCA_041752855.1 Thermosynechococcaceae cyanobacterium | reverse complement strand
GTTAAATATTTGCTTCAGGGTAATCGAGGCCATTACGGGCCGTTTGAGCATCCACAGTTTGTATTAAACTTTGGCTACTTTCCCCATAGCGTGATGCAGCAGGTGCGCACACACAGGAATGTAAGTTTCGATGTTCAAAGTTTTAGGTATACAGGCCAAAGGATTTTAGAGGTTTTGGAAGGCAAAGAAGACCTCGAAGATGTATTTTATCTGCGCCCTGTAGGGAGTTATAGCGATCGCCAAGGTAAAAAGTACGAATACACTTTAGAGCAGCGGCAAGAAGACCTCGAATGGTGCCGCATGGGATGCAAGCGCTATGCCGAACGCATTGCGCAAGGGCTAGCAGAAGAACATGCACGGGGCTTAATCCCCTTTGATGTACGGCAGCACTGGGTTATGTCGGGCAATGCTCGCGCCATTATGCATTTGCTAGACATTCGGGGCAAATTTGACGTGCAGCCCGAAACCCGTGTGATGACGGAGCTAATGTTTGAAAAATTCCAGCTTTGGATGCCTGAGGTTGCGGCTTGGTATGAGAAAACGCGTTGGCGCAAGGGGACATTAGCACCCTGATGGATGGATTGTGGCGATCGCCCTTTGTCTAAATCCTAAATCGCAGCAACTGCAATCTATGGACTAAATTCGGGAATCTTGAAAGAAACGACAAAGGGTTCAATGCCGCACTCACAGTCTACGAAAGAGATTCAAACCCTAATTCAGTCCTTCCATCCTATTATCGTTTTTGAAACCGTTGAAGAAGAACGAGTGCAGAGCCTTTTACAGACTGCCATCCAGGATATGGCATTTCCGATGTTTGAGTGGAGTCGTACCCGAGGATTAATTCGTTCACCTGGCACAATGGATGTGCCCTGGACGAATGAGTACGCCCCACCTGGCACCCTTAAGCCCACCACCATTGGCAATACGGCAGAGCCTTTGGCACTGCTACAGCATATTGAGACGATGACTCTCAAAGCAGTGTTTTGGCTCAAAGATTTTGCCCAATATTTAGAGGATCCTGCCATTGCTCGCCAACTCAGAGAACTGGCTCAACGGTTTTCCCTAACCCGCTCAGCCCTAATATTGTCAGGAAATTCCGTTACGTTGCCTCATGACATTGCCCATGATGCGGTTTATGTCGACTTCCCACTTCCTAATCTTGATGAGTTAGCCCAAAGCGTTCGGGATGTAATTCGCACCTTTACCGCCAAGCATCACATCCAGGTCGATCTTCAGCCCGATGAAATCAAAACCCTCATCCATTCTCTGAGCGGGATGACCTTGAAGCAGGCTCGCCAAGTCTTAGCCTACGCAGCACTGGATGACTACAAACTCACCGCGAAGGATATTAAGCAGATTCTCCATCGTAAGGCACAGGTGATTCGCACCGATGGCGTTTTGGAATATCTACCCACACCTGAAAATACTGCTGAACTGGGTGGGTTTGATGGACTAAAGCAATGGTTAACCCGTGCAAAAGTTGGATATAGCGAAAAAGCGCGTGCGCTAAACTTATGTGCGCCAAAGGGCATTTTGATTGTGGGCATTCAAGGCTGCGGTAAATCTCTGGCGGCAAAGGCGATCGCCCGTGAATGGAATATGCCGCTGCTGAAGCTAGACGTGGGACGGCTTTACAACAAGTATGTCGGAGAATCGGAAGGCAACTTTCGTCGCGCCATCCGCATGGCTGAGTCTATGGCACCGTCTATTCTGTGGATTGATGAAATTGAAAAAAGCTGTGGGAGCAGCCGCAATGACTCAGATGGGGGACTTACCCAGCGATTGTTTAGCTTTTTGCTGACCTGGATGCAGGAAAAGACCCAAGAAGTCTTTGTAGTTGCCACAGCCAACGATATCTCTCAAATTCCGCCCGAATTTTTGCGAAAAGGACGCTTTGATGAAATCTTTTTTGTTGATCTTCCCTTGCCGCCAGAACGCGAGACAATCCTTAAAATTCATCTGCGGCGGCATCTTCAAGATCCTGAACAGTTCAACCTTGCCACACTCTTAACGGCGACGGATGGCTTTAATGGGGCTGAATTAGAGCAGATCGTCATTAACGCCTTATACAGTTCGCTTTATCTAGAACAACCCCTAGATACAGCACTGTTGCTCAATGAAATTCAGCAGATGATTCCGCTGTCAGTGTCTCGACAGGAACACTTGCAGCAGCTTAGGGCGATCGCCAAAGATCGGTTTGTGAGTGTTCATGGTGTGCCTCTCGAATGAGCATGTTTAGGCTGGTTTGAGCTATAGCAGTCGCCAACATCGCATCCATTGCCCAGCGAGAACAACATACAAAAGCCCACCTTAGGCAAGGGGAATCGCTACAGTTCTAAGACCTGTCGTAAGGAGCGCTCCAGGTCTTCGGTTACGGTACGCTGGCCTACTTCGATTTTGGCGATCAGGCTTTGATGAACGTGCAGCATGTCGGCAAGCTGTGATTGCGTAAGTGCTTTTCCTTTACGCGCTCTTCGGATTGCTGACCCGCTCAAGCGATCAAGACTAAGACGACGAGAACCCCTCACGACGCTGGGCAAAGGGCGCGCGCTAGAAGGCTCTGAAACAGACGAGAACGGCGCTATAAACTGCAACGGCTGCACTAGCCATTGTGCTATCCAGTCCGAGGGTTTACGACTATGGCAATGGATGTTCAGCCAGTCTGGAAAAGGTGCAATATAAAAGTCAGTGGGCTGGGCTTGTGCCACGGGGCGACTCGTCCAACCCAGGGTTACAAGAGACGCTAAGGCCTGGTACCAAATCTTAAAGAGCGTCGGGGCGATGTCGGGATGAAGCTGTAGCGTTTCAAGGACAGGGGTAGGCAGGGTGGCATCTAAGAGGGTATGGACGGTATAGCAGGATGGTCTTGCTTCGGGCTGCGGTTCAGGAGCGTTGAGGCTCAGCACAATCAGCAGGCTGATGAGAAATGGGTCACGGCAGTGGTCACGCTCTAGTAGCGTTAGGGCAAGCTGACCGAATGTTTCCCACGCGCTACGGGCACTCAGTCCACCTTTCTCGAATAGATGATGCAGCCACAGTCCAGGTCGCAAGGTGATGGCAGACTCAGCTGGTTGACTGATGCCGCCTGTGACCCAGTCGAGGGTGCCTTGGGTTTCGCTCAATATCTCCCAAGGATGTCCACTGATCGAAATGGCTTCAACTTGAGCGGCGGCGGTTGGCTCGCTCATCCAAAAGGTGGTGAGGGTAAGGGTGTTGATCTGCTGTAATAAATATGGCAAATCAGGGGGTGAAGGGGACTGATCTGCTGATGTATCCCAGTCGAGCTGCTCTAGAATCTCGCGGTGGGTGAGGGTGAAAGGGTGGGGGTGGCGCATGGTATGACCCACCAAGAGGAACAGCAGTTGCACCATAGGCAAGCCACACTGCTGTTTAATTTGACCCATTAGTTCCCAGGGCAGACGATGCAGTTCGCTGGGGCGGGTCAAGTAATGCTCTAGGACGATGGGGGTTGCGAAGGTCGATGGAGGCGTGATGGGGACGTAATCAGAGATTTCGGGAGGTGATTCGACGAGGGCGTTGCAAGGATGTAGGGTCAAAGCAGGAAGGGAAATCTCTAGGATGGACTGTTGAGGAGGAAGTCCAAGAAAAAGTGGTTCTAAGGCTTGGGGGTTCTCTAAAATTTGGGCCATCAGGTCTTGGTAAATCAGAGGTTCTAGTTTCTCTAATAGGGTTTCTAGAACGCAGTTGGGGGCGGAGGGCGCAGGTGAATGATGTGAATCTGGGTCGGGGCTAATCAGGAGGTGCCAAAGATCTTCTCGGTAAGGCGCTTGAGCGATGTTTTGGATAACGTCAAGGGCAATGGGAATTTCGAGATCTTGCACGGTCCAGGTCAGCAGGTTGACCCATACTTCTTGGCTAATTTTGTCCCACAGATGGTACTGCCGGAAGGCACGCTCAAGTAAAGCTTCGAGGGCAATGGTTAGGGTGGAGGGTTCGGTCTGGATTTGCGCACTGTACTGTGCGATCGCAATCTCAGCCATTTGGGCGACAAGGGTTTCGAGCAGCGCAGGGGGTTGTGTCAGAATCTGACGCAGGTTTTCTCGATATTGCGAGGGAAACGTGTGCATCCGCACCATTTCCATGAGATAGCAATTTTTACTTTGCACGGGCTGGGGGGGTGAAGATTAATATGCCATGACAGTATTTTTACTATCTAGATCTTTATCTTAGATGAAGCGAATAGGACGGGGTTCAGGGCGGTTAAGTGCGATTTTTTTTGATTTTGGGTTATTCTTATCGCTAAGATTAGTTGGGGGGTTAAGGTAGTCTGTGAGTCTTTCGGCTGTTTTATGACGTTTAAAGGTTGAGTTTTGACGCGAGAGCCTCTCTCTTATGATGATGAACCGGCGGCTCTACGCTTACGTTCCCTTCCTGGTATCGCGTTTAGCCGATATCTGGATGCAGATCGCTCGGTTTACTATTTGTCTGAGTCCTGTCTGGCACTGACGCAGTTTTCTGCGCAAGAATTAATTGCGCTTTCTAAAGATAGCTTGGCGTTTAATGACCTGATTGATCCGGAGGACTGGTCAGTTTTTCTGAGGAAGGTGGCGGTAGCGGTGGCATCGCACCAACCTTACGCGGTGGAGTACCGCGTCAGAACGCGATCTGGGGAGATTCGCTGGTTTTTAGAGCAGGGGTATGTTGCGGCGGATGGCTCCCTAGAGGGGCTGATGACGGATGTTTCGACGCTGAAGTTGGCACAGAGCCAGCTTAAACTGGATGCGTTTTATGACAAGCTTACGGGGCTACCCAATCGGTCTTTGTTTTTAGATCGTCTAGCTCAGGCGGTACGGCGGCTTCAGCGCGATCTCGATTATCAGTTTGCGGTTTTATTTCTCGATTTAGATCGCTTTAAGGTCATTAACGACAGTCTTGGGCACCGTGCGGGGGATTTACTTCTGGTGCAGGTGGCGGCACGGCTGGGAGCCTGCATTCGTCCTGGCGATACGGTGGCGCGCCTGGGGGGAGATGAGTTTACGATGCTCATTGATGCGGTGCATGGCCTTGAGGATGTGATGCAGGTCGCCGAACGTATTTTGACAGATATGGCGGCGGCGTTTCAGGTGGATGAGCACGAAATTTTTTCGACGACGAGTATTGGTATTGCGCTGAGTTTACCGGCCTATGAGAGTGCGGAGGATCTGATTCGCGATGCGGATATTGCGCTCTATCAGGCAAAGGCGATGGGGAAGGCTTGCTATGCGCTCTTTCAGCCAGGGATGCATATTCATGCGGTGGCGCGTCTGGAGCTTGAGAACGATCTCCGCCGTGCGATCGCCAATCAGGAGTTTTGTTTGCTCTATCAGCCGATTGTAAGGCTGGAGTCTTCGGTTTTGGAAGGCTTTGAGGCATTTGTCTATTGGCTTCATCCCACGCGTGGGCTTCTTGCACCAAAGGAGTTTCTGCCAGTGGCGCAGGAGGCGGGGCTGATGGTGGCGATTGGACACTGGGTGTTGGCAACGGCTTGTGCCCAGATGGCGCTCTGGCATCGACGCTTTCCGATGGCGCAGGGCACGTTTATGAGCGTGAATCTATCGAGTCCGGAGCTAGCGCATCCAGATTTGATTCCGGTACTTCAGGCGGTGTTGGCTCGCGCTGAGATGAACCCTAGACAACTCAGAATTGAGATGACGCAGGAGCTGCTAGTGGAGCAGTCTGAGGCGGTGCTGGCGCAGCTTCATGCGGTGAGGGCGATGGGGATTCAGCTCTGTATTGATGATTTTGGCACAGGGTTTTCGGCGCTGAGTAATTTGGATCGGCTACCGGTAGATGGGCTAAAGGTAGATCTTTCGTTTGTGGCGCGCATTGAGTCGTCTGAAAATTTAGAGATTGTCCGCACGATTTTGACGCTGGCCCAAGGGCTGGCGCTCTATGCTGTGGCAGAGGGGGTAGAGTCGGTGGCGCAGGTGGCGCAGTTACGGGCAATGGGCTGTGTGTATGGGCAAGGTTTTTTGTTCGCCCGACCAATGGAGGCATTACAGGCTTTCCGGTTTTTAGAACAGCAGTTTGAGGGGGATGATTTTACGGAGCTGTCGATGGCGCTCCCCCGTCTTTTGATTCGTTCAACGTCGGGGCTTTATCAGATGCTGCTGCTGGGGAGGTCGTCTTGGTCGGTGGGTCGCGCGCCGGACTGCTCTATTTTTTTGCCAGACCGCATGGTGTCTCGCGCTCATGCAATGATTCTCCAGATGCCCCGCTCTGATCAGTTTTTTTGGGTAGATTTGGGCAGTCGCAATGGTTCGTTTATTAATTTTCAGCCGGTGAGGGTGCCAACGCTTTTACAAGATGGCGATCTCATTCGCGTAGGGAATCGTTTGGAGATGCAGTTTATCGCTTCTCCAGTTTCGGCTCAGGTTCCTCACCAACAACGAACGGTTCTGATGCATCAGCCGTCATTACTCCACGGGCAGCTTTGGCGCGAGGTCTTAATGGCGCTTCAGGTTTCGGTGATCTGGTTGCCGAGTGAGGTCTCAATTTTTCACTCTCTTCGACAGATAGATGCGGCAGGGGACGGTCTACCTCACCTACTTTTAGTAGATCTATTGACGGTCAATAATGCCGACTTTGCATCCTTTTTTGAGGCGTTGGCGGTTTCTTTTGAGCCGATTCCGGTTCTTCTCACGATGCCGGAGTTGTCTAATGATTTTCCGGTTCTCCGAGAGCGTGCCTGTGCAGCAGGGGCGGTTGATTTAGTTCCACTTTTTCGGTTGGTGGGTTCTGATTTTCTGGTCTATCGAGATGCGCTGGCACAGAAGGTGGCGGTGGTGTTGGCAGCGATGGGGGTGACGATTCCCCAGGAGGATGCGAGAGTGGCGGCGGCAGCGGCGCTGCGGATGGTGCTACGGAATGAAACACTTTTCTAACTAAAAAGCACCCCTCAACGAGGGGTGCTTTTTAGTTAGTCTCTGACCCTATTTTTTACGGTATGGAACCATGCGTTCGATGTCGATATTGTACGGAGAGACGTTCTGGGGCTGGTTTCCGGTGGGTCGGATACTCTGTGCCATGCCTAAAAATAGAGATGGATCTCCGGTTTTGGCCTTTCTGTCAGGCGCACGGTAGGTTTTGACGATGCTTTGCCAAATGATCTGAGGGAACCC
>JBGSVR010000285.1:0-15195 GCA_041752855.1 Thermosynechococcaceae cyanobacterium | reverse complement strand
CTGTTACGATATTCCAGGGTTAACCCCTGACAATCTCCGATTGGAATCTGTTTTTGGAAAATTGCGAAATCATGCCCGACGGATTACAGGACGAAAATCAACCCGCGAATTAAGAGACTTTGGGCAGTGTCAAATTCTTTTTTTTGCAGAGTCTCCCGAAGACCTCCTAGAACAGATGCAGAAAGTCCCCCTTGCTACCTATCAAGCACAGCGAGAGTCATTGGAAAAGGCAGAAGCACCGCAACGATTTTTACGACAGTTGCACCGTAACACCCTCAAAGCGACTCGCAACTTACTGAGCAAATATCCTAATGCTCAAGCAAAGAAGACAACAGCCCCATCACAGCCTTGATGGGGAGGAGGTTGGCCTAGGTTTTAAATTTATTCAGTCGTACAGTCCATGCCCCATATACAATTCAAGCCATGAGTACTATTAAGACACTAAGGGCGCCTGAGCCACCCTATCGCCTAATGCTGAGTTATCTAGAGCTGAAGCATGTCGCTGAAGCTGACGAAGCGCCAACTGCGTTTTAACCCGCGCCTGCACTTCAACCCACTGAAAAGGCTTCGCTACATAGTCTACTGCGCCCACTTCAAAGGCTTTGGCTTTGTCCATCGACTCATCTAAAGCACTCACAAAAATGACCGGAATATCGGCGGTATGCGGATCCTTTTTAAGAATTTCGCACAGCTCGTAGCCATCCATCTGCGGCATGGTGATGTCTAGCAAAATTAAATCTGGCAGCTCAGCATGGATGGCGGTTAAGGCCATTTCCCCGCTGGTGGCCTTGCGGACTTTGTAGCCAAGCTGCGTCAGCATTGTCGCCAGTAAACGCACGTTTACTGGCTGATCATCTACCACTAAAATATCGCCTTGTGTGCCGCTCATCTGCCCCCCCCCTATGGCCTAGCCCCGCGTTAACTGCATAATCGGTTCAAATTGAAAATTGTTGACCCAGGTAATCAAGGTTTTTGCCGCAGGATGGTCGAGATTAGGTAGTTCGGTGATGCGCTGAAGCAGGGTGTCATCATCACCGCGACTGGCAGCTTGGTAAACGGCCTGCTGCCAGTTTAAGGGCATTTGAGCGAAAAAGGCGGCAATATCCACTGCAATATCGGTCGCTGCCCCATTGCTTCCTTCTATCGCTGGGGACAGTATGGGAGAAGGTTCCTCATAGATAAACGCTACGCCAGTATGCTCTGCAATTTTAGCCAGCAATAGCGCCTCACGAAAGGGTTTAGACACAAAGTCATCGCAGCCCGTATGCAAAATGAGGTTACGCTCTTCTTCAAAGGCGCTGGCGGTTAACGCAATAATGGCGGGTCGGCCTGAAGTTCGCTCTTCTTTAATGATCCGCGTGGCTTCGTAGCCGTCCATGATGGGCATTCGCATGTCCATCAAAATGAGGTGGGGTTGCCAGGTGTTGTTAATGTCAATGGCTTCTTGCCCGTTTTTCGCCTCCGCCACTTCAAACCCTAACGGCGTGAGTAATTTAACTAAAACTAAACGGTTCTCTAGCTGATCGTCTACTGCCAAAATGCGGTAGGTGGACTGATGGGGCGCAATGCCCATGACACGGGGAACCTTGCGATCGCCCCCAATATCCAAAGACTCTAGCCGCTGCACCGCCACTTGAAACGAAAACACAGTGCCTTTGCCGACGTTGCTCTGCACCTGAAGCTGCCCACCCATTAGCTCCACAAATCGACGGCTGATAGATAGCCCTAACCCTGTCCCTTGCTGAGATTGACGACCCGACTGGGTTTGGCGAAACGCCTGAAACAGCAGGTCTATTTCTTCTGGGGCAATGCCTGGGCCGGTATCTTCAACCTCAACCCAAAGCAGCGTGCAGGCGTTTGCTGAATTCTTTTGGGCTGAATTTTCTGGGGCTACATTCTCTGGTGCAGGTTTTTCTTGACTGCTTAAGCGCACCGTAACAGAGCCGTCTTGGGTAAACTTGATCGCATTTCCCATCAGGTTAATCAGCACTTGCCGTAGCTTTCCTTCATCGCCGTGGAGGTAGCAGGGCACCTGATTGGCGCACTCAATCGTCAGCGCAATGCCCTTCTCTCGTGCCTTTAGGCGGAACATACTTTCAACGGTGTTGAGCAGGCGGCTTAGGTCGAAGTCGTTTTCTTCGAGGTTCATGCGACCCGACTCAATTTTGGACATTTCTAGAACATCGTTGATCAGCCCTAGCAAATGTTCGCCACTGCGATTAATGATGTTGATATATTCTTGCTGGTCTGCATTGAGAGAGACATCTCGCTGCAAAATTTGGGTAAAGCCGATCACGGCGTTGAGGGGAGTTCGCAGTTCGTGGCTCATGTTAGACAAAAACTGACTTTTAGAACGGTTGGCGCTTTCGGCTAGCTCTTTGGCATGGGAGAGGGCAAGTTCTGCCTGTTTGCGATCGCGGGCTTCAACTGCCAGCACAATTAAATCTGCCAAGGATTTTGCAAACCCTTCTTCTTCAAAAGACCATTCGCGGCAGCCGTGACGATGCTCTAGGCAAAACATGCCTAAAAACTGATCGCTGACGCTAATGGCGACGCTCAAGAGTGACTGGATGTGATTGGGTTCTAGGTAAAGTGGGGCAATTTCTGCCAGTCGATTTTCTTGGGCAATATCTGACGCAGCAATCCACGGTTGGGTGGTTAGTGCCTTAAAGAAAGTAGGGCAGTCTGACTGAGAAAGAGACAGATCAACAGGCTGGGTAGAAGTGCCGCAGTCGTGGAGCAAGGCGCAGTCTAGGCGAGCGGTTTCTGCGGTATAAAACCAAACGCTGACGCGATCGATGGCGAATAAATCAGCGGCAGTGGCGGCAATGTCCTGAAGGGCTTCTTGAAGATGACCCTGGCTAACGGCACGGTTTTTAGTGAGCTGAATGAGGGTTTCGTTTTGCCGCCGCAGCTTTTGCTCACTGGTTCGCAGCGCATCTTCTGCTAATTTACGCCGAGTGATATCGGTGACGGTGCCCTCGTAGTACATTAAATCGCCGTGGCTATTTTTGACCGCGCGGGCGTTTTCTGAAATCCAGATTACAGAGCCATCTTGACGGTAAACCTGGGCTTCAAAAGCCATGACTTGGCCTTGGGTTTCAATTGCTTGGGTAAAACGGCTGCGGCAATCTGAATCGACATAAAGCTGTGCGGGAATATTTTTGATTTCAGCCATCAGCGCTTCGGGCGAGCCGTACCCATACAGACGAGCAAGGGCGAGGTTCGCGTTAGAATACTGACCTTCTGGCGTGGTTTGATAGATTCCATCGCTGGCGTTTTCAAAAATGCTGCGATACTTTTCTTCTGCCTGCTGAAGGGATGCCGTTCGCTCGGCAACGCGGATCTCAAGATTTTCAAAGGCGCTGCGTAACTGCTCAGCCATCTGGTTAAAGATGACGCCTAGCCCGTACATCTCTCGGATGCGAGAAGGGATAATGGTGTTGTGGTCAAGTTGACCTGCGGCGATCGCCTGACTTGCCCACCCCAGTCGCCGCACCGCTTTCACAATTCGATAGGAGGTGTATAGCCCCAATCCGACCGCTACGGCGATGGCGACGAAAGAGAGTAATGCTGTGTACATCGCATTGCTGTACATTTCGCCCATTAAATCTGATTCTGGGATGACAATCATCACCAGCCAGTCGAGTCCGGCACTGTCTTTCCAAGGGAAAAGCTGGACGTACTGCGTTTCTTGATTAAACCGAAACGTGAGCTGCTGACGAGATTCAATGGCATTCAGAGAAGCAAACTGCTGCTGTAAAAACGTTGCAGCGGCGCGTCCTAGGGGATCTTGGCTTGCCGTTGCCGGCTTTCGGGCAATTTTACCCTTGCTGTTAAGATACGGCGGCTCCTTATCTGAATTTGCAATGAGCATACCGTTGCGCTCAAGCACAATGGCTTTCGCATGGGGCGTCATTTTAAGATTGTGCAAAAACTCCCCAATCTGCGACAAAATTAGGTCAACGCCCAATACGCCCTTTAGGTTTTTAGCACCATCATAAATAGGGATACTGGCAGAAATAGACAACACCTCAGGCCGATTCTGCCACTGATAAATTGAACTCCAGACGGGCTTACCTGCTTTAGCGGCATCGGCATACCAGCCTTCTTCTCGAATCGAAACCGGATCGTAGGTTTCGTAGAGACCCAGCTTACGTCCAGCCGGATCTAGCTGGTAATTCAAAAACCGCGTGATGTCATCCTGACGCGACTGCAAGAGAACGATTTTGCCATCATTTTGGCGCTCTGCCCCAATAAAGTCTCTTTGTTCACTGGCGTAGTCGATATAGCCAATGTGGGGGAAAATTTGGAGCTGTCGATGAAAGAGTCTGCCCAACCGATCTAAATCGTCGAACTTGAGCGCTCCAATCTCTGTGACCGCAAGGTTAATCTGATTGATTTGGGTTGGCTCTGCCAGAATATTGTCTAGGTGATCGCTGATATGACGCGCTAACTCAATGCGCTGTTGGGCGGCGATGTTCTCAACGGCCTTTTGCCCCTGTGTGAAAGAGAGCCACCCGACCAACCCAACTGCTGCCGCAAGCTGTGCCACATAAGGCACCACTAAAATAAAACGCAGCGCAACTTTTCGCTTTGTCGCCGCCGCTTTTATCTGTGCGAGCTTTGTTTGAAAACTTGGCGGTGTTGGTAACTGAGAGTCTGGGGAATCAGTCATTACAGTAGGTCAAGGCAGCAATAGCATCAGCATGGACTAGACAGTGAACTAGAAATTGAGCAGTACGGTTGATAATGAAAGCTAACCCTATTGTGGACTGTCTTCTGTAAGGAGTGATCAGGGGTTCTGCTCTGAATGCTCTAGCTCATGTCTAAAATTTAATCCCTTAAATCTCACGTTCTCTACTTATGCGCGAACTCTATCCGGCGATCGCCCCTTACAACAGCGGAACGCTACAGGTATCAGACCTACACACCCTCTACTACGAACAGGTAGGCAACCCGAACGGTAAGCCAATCGTAGTGCTTCACGGTGGGCCAGGGGGCGGCACGGAGCCATTCTATCGTCAGTATTTTAACCCCGCACAGTGGCGCATTGTGCTGTTTGATCAGCGGGGCTGCGGACGCAGTACACCCCACGCTGAACTGCGCGAGAACACAACCTGGAGCCTAGTGGGTGATATTGAAACACTGCGACGACACCTTGGGATTGAGTGCTGGGCCGTATGGGGCGGTAGTTGGGGCAGCACTTTGGCCTTAGCCTATAGTCAAACGCATCCTGAGTCTTGTCTCAGCCTCATTCTGCGCGGTATCTTTTTGCTGCGCGCTCAGGAAATTCGCTGGTTTTACCAAGAAGGAGCCAGCAATCTTTTCCCTGATGCGTGGGAGGCTTACCTAAAGCCAATCCCCCCAGAAGAACGCCATGATTTAGTGGCAGCCTACTATCGCCGTCTCACCAGTCCCGATCCGCTGATTCGGGCGGTGGCGGCGCGGGCTTGGTCGGTGTGGGAAGGCAGCACCAGTAAGCTGATTCCTGACCCTGGGCTACAGGAGCGCTTTGCCCAAGATAGCTTTGCCGATGCCTTTGCCAGAATTGAATGTCATTACTTCGTCAATAAAGGCTTTTTTGAGGTGGACGACCATCTGCTGCGCGGCTGCGATCGCATCCAGCACCTACCCACAACCATTGTGCAGGGACGCTACGACGTAGTGTGCCCCACAACCTCAGCCTGGGAACTCCATAAGGCGTTGCCCCAGTCCGAACTGATCATTGTGCCGGATGCTGGACACTCAATGACCGAGCCAGGGATTCAAACTGCGCTGATTGAGGCGGGCGATCGCTGCTTTGCAGCGATTTAAAGCGCCGATACGCGCTTAGATTGTGTCGTAGACTTGCTTGGACTCTTGCTTAAAAACCTGCTCTAATGACTAGACTGGCGTACTGGTAGCTCTCAATGGTCAGAAATCCGTTTCCCCTTCAGGCTAAAGAAGATGATGAACTGCGCTATTTTTATGACGCACCAGGTACCGTCCCTGGTACGTTAAAAATTCATCAAAACGCCCATCCTACAGAAGTTGTTTTAATTGACTACAACGCAGAGGGAGCCTGTCGCGTCCATCTCAATCAGCCAGAAGACTTCACCCCTTACATGGATACCCCTTCGGTGTCTTGGGTAGATGTGCGAGGCTTTGGAAATGAAGATTTTTTAAATCGACTGGGACAAACTTTTAGCCTGCATCCGCTGGTGTTAGAGGATGTGGTCAATGTGCCGCAGCGCCCCAAAGTTGAAGACTACGACGACCAGCTTGTAATTATTGCCCAGATGGTGATTCCCAAACCTAACGGCATTGGCTTTTGGCGAGAGCAGGTGAGCCTCATTTTAGGTAAAACCTACCTGCTGACGGTTCAAGAAGAACCTGAACATGACTGTTTTGAGGCAGTACGCGATCGCATCCGGTTTAGCAAAGGCACCATTCGTGAGCGCGGCGCAGACTACTTGGCCTATACGCTGCTCGACTCCATTATTGACGGGTTTTTTCCGGTTTTAGAAGACTACGGCGAACGAATTGAAAACTTAGAAAATGAAGTGGTGTCTCGCCCAACGCCTAAAACCTTAGACAAAATTCATCAGATCCGCCGCGATCTCTTGATGTTACGCCGCGCCATTTGGCCTCAGCGAGAGGCGATCAATGCACTCATTAGAGATGCAAGCCCACTCATTAGTCGAGACGTGCAAATTTACCTGCGCGACTGTTATGACCACGCCATCCAAGTGCTAGATATGGTAGAAACCTACCGAGAGTTGGCATCTAGCCTCATGGATGTCTATCTTTCTTCGGTCAACAACCGCATGAACGAAATCATGAAGGTGCTGACGGTCTTTTCAACGCTGTTTATGCCCATTACTTTTATTGTGGGCGTGTACGGCATGAACTTTAAGGTGATGCCCGAACTAGAGTGGCGCTGGGGCTATCCAGCCGTTTGGCTAGTCATGCTTTCCATTGAGGCAACCCTGGTCTTCTTCTTCTGGAAACGGGGCTGGTTTCGTCCGAGCGCTTAGTGCAGGGTAGGATGAGAAAAGGCTCAATGCATTGGGTTCAGTGTTGAATAGTGTTTCTACAGATTCATGAACTTTCCTGATTTTGACCAATTTACGCAACTTGCCCAAAAAGGCAACTTTATTCCTGTTTATCGAGAATGGGTTGCTGACCTTGATACGCCTGTTTCTGCCTGGTATCGGGTTTGTGCAGGGCAGCCTTACAGCTTTTTACTAGAGTCTGTTGAAGGCGGAGAGCATATTGGTCGCTACAGCTTTTTGGGCTGCGATCCGCTTTGGGTACTAGAAACACGGGGAGATCGCACTACTCAAACCCACCGCGATGGCTCAACAACAAACTTCACAGGCGATCCCTTTGAGATATTGGCAGACTGCCTTAAACCCTATCACCCCGTTAAACTTCCACAGCTCCCTGCTGGCATTGGCGGCCTGTTTGGCTTTTGGGGCTATGAGCTAATCCGCTGGATTGAACCACGGGTTCCTGTCCACGCCCCCACCGCAGAAGACTTACCCGATGGGCTATGGATGCAGGTGGATAACCTGCTAATTTTTGACCAGGTGAAGCGCAAAACCTATGTGATTGCCTACGCAGACCTACGAGAAGAAACGGATCTAGCAGTGGCTTATGGAAAGGCGTGCGATCACATTGATACCCTCGTCCAACGTCTCAAACATCCGCTCAACCGTGCGCTTATTGAACTCACCAGCCAACCCAATCTCGCCACCCAGCCCCCTGTTGCCTTCAAAAGCAGCGTTTCTCAGGCGCAGTTTTGCGCCAACGTAGTAAAAGCCAAAGACTACATTAAAGCTGGTGACATTTTTCAGGTCGTGCTGTCTCAACGGCTAGAGGTTCCCTACGAAGGGGATCCTTTCATGCTGTATCGCTCCCTACGGCTGATTAATCCTTCGCCCTATATGGCCTTCATGAATTTCAAAGACTGGCAGATCATAGGATCTAGCCCAGAAGTGATGGTCAAAGCCGAACGGCAGGCCGATGCAGGTGCGCCATTGCTGGCAACCGTGCGCCCCATTGCAGGCACCCGTCCCCGTGGTAAAACCTTCGCTGAAGACCAAGCCTACGAAAAAGACCTGCTGCAAGACCCCAAAGAAATTGCAGAACACGTCATGCTGGTCGATCTAGGTCGTAATGACCTCGGACGAGTTTGCATTAACGGTAGTGTACAGGTGCAGCCAGAGGCGCTGATGGTGATTGAGCGCTACTCCCACGTTATGCATATTGTCAGCAATGTGATTGGGGAATTGGCTCCGGGCAAAACCGCCTGGGATTTGCTCAAAGCCTGTTTTCCTGCGGGTACGGTGAGTGGTGCGCCCAAAATTCGGGCAATGGAGATTGTGCATGAACTCGAAGGCTGTCGTCGTGGCCCTTATTCTGGTGTGTATGGCTATTATGACTTTGAAGGTCAGCTTAATTCTGCAATTACCATTCGCACCATGATTGTGCAAAAAGACGGCGATAGTCATAAAGTCAGCGTCCAGGCAGGTGCAGGCTTAGTCGCAGATTCTGTGCCAGAGCTAGAGTACGAAGAAACCCTCAATAAGGCACGAGGCTTACTAGAAGCAATTCGATTTTTAGCGCAGTGATTTAGATTATTAGGGATTAAAGCATCTAATTTTTTGCCAGAACAAAATAATAACCCATTAAAAAATCTCTTTTCTTGCGTCAAAACAGCTCCTATACTAAAAGCTCAGATGCTCAATCGTAACGGCTCTCGTTTGCGCAGAATATCAGTACGTTCTTCGGAGTAAAGCAAACATGGTTGGAGATGTCATTCGCATCTTGAGCGTCGCCATTGTGGGGGCTGTTTTGATGTTTTTGGTGCAGCCCTGGCTTTTTCAGAGTGGCATAGTGCCCATTACCCTGGTAGAACCCGAAACCTGGCTCGCCGAGAAATATTCGGTTGGGGCTGCCATTGTGTTTAGCACGTCGCTGGTCGCCACAATTCTTTGGTATATCAGCGCTCTGCGCGCGAAGGTTACTGCGTTTAATGAAGCATCGCCGCTGCGCTTAGTGTGGGGGCTGCTGCTGCTGGTGCCCATTATTGGCATTTGCGTTGCGCTGTTTTTCTATAACAACAGCAGCGAAGCGCTGCTACCCCTCACCTTTATGTATGTGGTGGATGTGGTGTGGGTGTACTGGTTTACAACAGCGATTAGTTCTCCGGGGCTGCTCAAATTTATTCCGCCAGGATCTTTTACAGTTCGTCATCTTATAGGGCTGAAGTAATGTCTTTATACATTGTCTCGATTGGGGGCACTGGGGCGAAGTGTGTGGAGTCGATCATTCACTTGGCGGCAGCGGGGCTATTTGGCAAAGAAAAAATTCAGGTGCTGTTTATTGACCCCGATGAAAGTAATGGCAACCTCACCCGTACCCGAGAAACCCTTGCCACCTATCAAGCCTGTCGCCGCGCTGTCTCATCAAGCGGCAGCGAAACGCCTTGGATGCAAACGCCCATTGAGGCGCTGGAGGTATGGTCGCCGTTTAGCGGCAGTCTCAATAAGTCTTTGGGTGCCTACTTTAACTACGAGAGCTACGCCTTTAATAGCCCTGGGGTAGGCCACCTGTTTGATGTGCTGTACACCCAAGGGGAGCGCGAAGCGAATTTAGACGTAGGCTTTCGGGGGCGACCTGCCATTGGCTCGGCTATTATGAGCCAAGTGAAGCTAGACAGCGCTACTAGCCAAGAACCGTGGCGATCGCTGCTCCAAAGCATTGAGCTAGACCAAGGCGTGGGTGGTGGCGGCAGTAAAACCAGAATTTTTATCTGCGGCTCTATTTTTGGGGGTACTGGCGCGTCTGGCTTCCCGACCATTGGGCGACTGCTTAAAAATAAGCTAGAGAAATCGGGTATGAGTGGCAGCGTCAAGATTGGCGGATTGCTGATGCTGCCCTACTTCCAGTTCAGCGTACCTGCCGAGCAGGATCCTGGGGCTATTTATGCAAGGCCAGAGCAGTTTTTGCTCAATACCGAGGCGGCTTTGCGCTACTACCAAGCCCAGCCTATCTTTGACAGCATTTACCTATTGGGCGATCAAGACCCTGCCTCGGTGGCGCAGTTTAGCATTGGCAAAAATACTCAAAAAAATGACCCGCATTTTATTGAGCTGTATGCGGCGCTTGCGGCCCGTCACTTTATTGCCCAAGATGAATTGCAGCCCGTGGTGCTGCTCAGCCGCCAAGACGAACAGCGTGTGACTTGGGATGACATCCCTGAAAAGGCGGTGGTGAAGCCCAATTTTGCCAATGCGGTGCGCTTTGCCTATCTGTGGGCTGCAAATCTCTCACCGGAGCTAAATGCAGGAAAGGGGAATATCAAGAATTTCCAAAAAGCCGCGCCTTGGTATAGCCGATTTTTCAAACCCCAAGGGCTGTTTTTGGGCGGGCGGGGGATGCCGGACTTAAATGATGAGGTGCAGCAGGATACGATTCAGTGCATTAATGGCTGGTGTCAATCATTTTTGCGCTGGGTGAGTTTGATTCACGGGTCTGGGGGCAGTAGCCGCAATATTCAGCTTTTTCGCCACGCTTTACTAATGGATTCGGGTGGGAATGTGCCCCAAGTGACGGAGAATTTTCCGAAGCTGGTGCTGGGCGCGGATAACTTAGAGCAGTCGAAGGATGTGACGCCCCAAGCCATTAAGGAAAAGCTGATGAACATTACGCCGGAGCCGCCGACGGGGGTATCGGGCTTGGCGGCAACGCTATATTCTTTGTGCAAACCCTAGTTTGGTTACTCTAAGGATGATGGATTTAGTAGCCTTCAATTTTGACCCTCTCCCCCAGCCCCTCTCCCAGAACGGGAGAGGGGAGCAAGAATCTTGTGCAGCCATTCTCTAGATTTAATTCACGATCCTCATTTGTTCTGAAGGCAACCATGACCGAAAGCAGCAAAGTTCCGCAGTCGTCTCACTTTTTTCTGCCTAAGCTCAGAGAGGGTGGCGGCACCCAGGAGGGCATTGACGTTAAGCCTGGAGCGGTGGGCACTTGGGATCGCCAGTCTCGGGCAGCGTTTCAACACGTTGCCTCTAGCCTGGAGGTGCCCTCGGCAGGTCGGGATGTGAAAAGCGTTAGCTCCATCCCTGATATGTGGGCGCGGCCTTTGTCGATGGAGATGGCGATTCACAACCGACGCTACCCTATCCGCGCCCAGATGATTGAGCAATGGCAGGGGATGCTGGCAGCGATCGCCCTAGCTGAAGTACGCGGTTTCCCCCTCAAGGCGATGCTGGTAGAGCTAGAGGCCGAGCAGGAAAAAGGCGATGCCTTTGCGCGATCGCTCTACGAACTGCGTCCTTCAACCCAAAACTGTCTCTACGAACTCAACGGCAGACACCCCTGGCAGGATGTATATGTATTTTTATGGAACGGGCGATCAATTGGGATGTCTTCGCCTAGTACCTTGGTGTGCCCCTCTGAAGAAGGGAACTGGGTAGGGTTGCCCTGGTGGTCAGGGGGGAGACTGCGATCACCCGTCTCACCCGTAGACCATCTCAATGCAGACGAAAAAAGTCAACTCCGGCAGTGGCTCGAAATTGTGCGCCAAGAGCTAAACCCGATGGGGCAGACGGTGGGGAAGGCCGTCAATGAAGTGACGGGGCTGTTGGGCGAGTTCCAAAACAGCTTAGGCAATATCACCAGCCAAACCCTCAAGAGCAGCGCTAACCCTCGCTTTTTTGGGGTCAATATTGTTCAAGGGCCTTTGCGGGCGCTCAATACGCCCATTCAGGCCATACCTCAAGATTCTAGCGTGCGGGTGATGCCCAGCGTGGGTAAGATGCCGAGTCAAGATCTGCTGCTGATCCCAGAAGCCCACCAAATTATGCGGGAGTGGCGCGAACCTGCCCAAAGCATTTGGATTCATGGTGCCATCAACCTTGCGGCGCTCAAGCCAGAGGATGTGCCGCGTTCTGGGGATGTACCGCGCTGGGGGGTAAAGGCACTGCGAGAGGCGGATGTATTTTTGCCGGAGCTTTCGTTTATTACCCAGGCTTCGGCGTTCCCAGGAGGGCTGATGCCTAAGGGAATGGAGTTTTTGACGGAGTTTTACGAGGGCAAGAGCATTACGCCGCTACTGCCCATCAACCCGCTGCTGATGGAATACCTCACGCCCGAAGATCTGGTGTCGATGGTGCAGATTCAGCGGATTGACCAGGCTTCTGGCCCTCAGGTGGAATTTATTTTAGACCTGCGCCTCTCTGGTATTAAGGGCAAAGATGGGGTCTACCGGATGGCGAAAACCTATCCGTTGAAGAAGGAAAATGCGATCGCCGAGGTGCCAGTCCTAGAACTCTGGCCTAATTTCCGGTCAGACACTTGGAAGGAATACTACGCCTTCTACTACGACCCCAATCTAGAAACGTTTCAGGTACAGTTTGCCAAGGCACAAGAAACCCATAGCTTTAAGGGCGTGGGTTCATTCCATTACCCTAACTATTCCTTTCCTGACAACGAAAGTAACTGTCAGATTCTTCAATTGACCGAGTTCCCATCTTTTATCGACTGTCGCGGTAAAAACCAACAGTCCATTGGTCTCATTCTGCTCAAAACACCCAAAGAAGTGGGCACCACCACGGGCATTCCTTGGAAAGTAGGCGTTGATTTTGGAACTTCTTTTACCAACATCTACGTCAAACGCAACGGCATTGTAGAGCCACTAAGCATTGAGTCGCTGCACCATAAAGTAACCGAAAGCAGTGGCGAAATTCGCCAAACGGCGCTCTACGAGTATTTCATTGCCAGCAGCATGGAATTACCTCTTTCGACCGTGCTAACGACGCGCGGCAGCAAGGGCGAAACGCTGCCTGTATTGGATGGACGCATCTATATCCCACGCGATAGCACCACTTTTAAGCCCAATACCGATGATTGGATTCGCCCGAATCTGAAGTGGTCGGCAGAAAGCCTCAACTTTAATCGCCTATTTTTGAAGCATCTCATTCTACAAATTACCGCTCAAGCTGCTGCCAATAGCGTGAAAGAAATTCAGTGGGCGCTCTCTTACCCCTCGGCGTTTTCTAAAACCGACCGCAACAAGTACGTTAAAAACTGGCGAGACTTAACCCTAGCGGTGCAAGAAACCACGGGCTTAACCCAGACTTGCCCAACCCTCGATAACCCGACGAATTACCGCACGGAGAGTCTGGCGATCGCCCAGTATTTTGCCGACTTTGAACTACCAGGTCGCAAAAGCCAGTTTGATTTGGTCAACAGCACCTGTATTGACATCGGTGGCGGTACGTCTGATATCTCGATTTGGGAAGAAAATCGGCTGGTGCATCAATGCTCCGTACAGCTTGCGGGTAAGGACTTATTTTCGCAGTTCATCCAGATGAACCCTGGCTTTTTAGAGCGCATGTTCAAGGTCAAAATTGACGAATGGCGTAAGCTTCAAGGCTTTCAGTTTTACGTCAAGCTGGATGTTTTTATGCGCCGTGAAAGTGTTGGGTGGCTCCAAAACCGCCGCGATATGGTGGCGGAGGAGCCAGAATTTCAAGGACTAATGCAGCTCATGACCCTAGGGGTTGCGGGGCTGTACTACTACGTGGGGCTACTGCTGAAGGCACTGGCGGCTGAAGGCAAGTACAAAACCCCAGAAATCACGCCTGTGTTTACGGGGGGCAATGGCTCACGGCTGCTTAACTGGCTGGCAGAAGGGGGCGAGTTTAACCGTCACTGCGAAGCGAATGATTTATTCAGCGCTATGCTGAGCTGCGCTTCGGGGTTTGAAGATATTGATGTAGAAACCAAACTCAGCCCACTTCCAAAGGATGAAGTGGCCTGTGGACTGGTATTAGACGAGAGCCATTTGAAAGGACTCGACAAACGAGATGAAGACCCCCTGATTGCTGGGGAAGCCTTCAGTATTAACGGTGAACCCCTCGACTGGAATGCCCGAATGCGCTTAAGCGGCACGATTGAAGATTTTTCAGTCCCAGAACTTACGGCGTTAAAACACTTTGTAGACAGCTACCACCGCACCTTGGAAGCACAGCGGGTAGAAGGCATTGATCCGTTTAAGGGCTATGTTGTGAGTGAGGAATCTGACGCTAATGCTGAACTCTGGCGAACGACCACACGAGAGCTGAAAAAATCTCTATTGCAATTAAGAGGCAATGTGGATGATGTTAGGGTGGAACCCCCTTTTATTTTGGGACTGAAAGCACTTTTACAAGTATTAGGAAAACGGTGGGCAGACGAATGGAAATAAAATCTATGAGTAAAATTGCATCCGTAAGTCTAACTGTCGTGCTGTTATTGGGTGGCTCTTTTTTTAGAGAGACTTCTAATACTGCTTGGGCACAGCCTAGTACATCTTCTCCTTCAGTCTCTACATCTGCTTCTCCTAGTCCAGTTATAACTGGTACTGCAACTCCATCTTCCTCGCAGCCCGATCAGAAAACAGTACCAAATGAACCAACTCAAGGGGTATTTCCTGCTTGGGGATGGTTTATTCTTTCTGGTCTTGGGTTATGGAATGTAGGGCTTAGCGTTCTATTTTGGCAAAGCATCAAAGAATCTAATCAAAGCAATTATGAAACCAAGCAAAATCTAAAAAGATTAGAAAAAATTGACGTTGAAATTAATCAACGCGTTAGCCGTAAATTTGATGACTTAAAAGGGCAGTTTACATCCTACAAGAAGACTTTGGAGGCTGTACAGCTTCAGTCTCAATCCAAGTCTTCAAGATCTGATGATTATGATTTTGAATCTCCAAATAAGCCAGTTAACTACGGCAATAACGAGCCTTTTGTAAGCCAGGACTATGCCTATAAACCTCGCTCGAGTAATTATGCTCAACCTGCTCCACCGATGAGTAATCCTTGGGATAGCATTGTTCAAAATTATAATGGTTCTTCTCAGGCGTTAGAGAGCAATATTATTGAGCGGGTTTCTGAAAGTGAAGAAAGCGTAGTAAGTCGGCGAGACAATAGCAATGCTGCGGTTTTTTTGAAGGCGGCAAATAACTACAGCTACTGGGTTTTTGCAGGAGAAGATCGAAACTATTGGTTAACGCCCAAAAGCGATCTTAAAATTACGCCAATGGGGTTTGACACGCTTCAGGCTTTATTTGAATGTCCAGAATATCAGCAGGGTTCTAGAATTCAGATGCTAAAGCCTGCAAAATTAACCCAAAATTCTTTTTCTGGCGGCTGGGAT
>JBGSVR010000284.1:0-4600 GCA_041752855.1 Thermosynechococcaceae cyanobacterium | reverse complement strand
GGGAAAGTGTCACACCTTCGCCACGGCCTCGCCATTGCCGCGCCATACCATGGGCCTATGGTTAAAGACATCATGCGAGAACAAGGCAAGGAAAGAAGAATGGCAAAAGGTGACTCTGGACGCATTGCTGGGCACAACCTTCGGCCGGTGGCCGGTTCATTTGCCCTGGTGCTGCTGGGGGCGGGCATCGCCACCGTGGGTGGTCAGGCCCTCCAGACTCTGGTGCAGCCTAGGGTGTCCGACGGCACCACCACCACCGAGGTTTTTTGGGAAAATGGCCCCCGGGGCAACGGCCAAAGCAACCCTCCTGAGGATGAGCTCCAGCCTGATGCCCGCCAGGACAACAGCCCCGATGGCCAAGGCCAAAGCAACCAGCTCGCCATCGCCCCATCGGTCTCTAACCCGAACGCAATTGCCGATATCGTCCGTCAGGTGGGCCCGTCGGTGGTGCGCATTGACGCCACCCGCACGGTGCAGACCAGCCTGCCTCCCATGCTCCAGGACCCCTTCTTTCGCCAGTTCTTTGGCAACAACCTGCAGATTCCCCAGGGAGAACAGGTGCAGCGGGGGGTCGGCTCTGGGTTCATCACCGCCGCCGACGGTCAAATTATCACCAACGCCCACGTGGTAGCTGGAGCCGATCAGGTGCAGGTTACCCTCAAGGATGGCCGTAGCTTTACCGGCCGGGTGATGGGGGCCGACTCGGTCACCGACGTGGCGGTGATTAAGATTGAAGCCGACAACCTGCCCACGGTTGCCCTGAGTAACTCTGACCAAATTCAACCGGGCGAATGGGCGATCGCCATTGGCAACCCCCTGGGCTTAGACAATACCGTCACGGTGGGCATCATCAGCGCCACAGGGCGGTCGGGTTCTGAGATTGGCATTTCAGATCGGCGGGTGCGATTTATCCAGACCGATGCAGCCATTAACCCAGGTAATTCTGGAGGGCCACTGCTCAACGCGGCAGGTCAGGTGATTGGCGTTAACACCGCAATTATTCAAAATGCTCAAGGGCTAGGGTTTTCCATCCCTATTGACTCTGCCCAGATGATTGCCCAGCAGTTGGTCAAAACGGGTAAAGTCGAACACGCCTATCTAGGGGTGCAGATGGTAGACCTTACCCCTGAACTGCGCAATCAAATCAACCAGCAGGAAAAGCTGAAGTTAGACGCTGAGAATGGCGTTTTAGTGGTTAAGGTGATGCCGAACTCTCCTGCGGCAGCGGGCGGCATAAAATCTGGCGATCTGGTGCAATCTATCAACGAACAGCCCATCCGCACCACCGATGATGTGCAGCAGGCGGTAGAAGCCGCTCGACCTGGTGGCATGATTACAATTCAGGTCAAACAACAGGGGAAACCGCGCAGTTTACGCATCACTTTGAGCAAGCTAGACCCTCAAGAACTGACCAGTGGCGATCGCCCTTAGTGCCGTAAGCGTCCCCATCAGGTGCTAAGATTTTGCAGAATTTGCGGCATACCCTTGCGGCATCACGTTGACACATTTCACGACTCATTCCCCTACAGGTTTTCTACCCATCATGAACGCGAGCGAAAATCGCCCCTTGCGACAGACTTCCTTGGTTTTGCCGATTGTTGGCATCATACTGCTGCTCACCGTTGTGTACGATTTTGGCGTGCGGCTGTTTACCCTTGCGGGAGATAAACCAGACCTACAGCTTAACTTTCTCAATGAGCTGATTGACCGAGGGGTTATTGCCCTGCTGGGGCTGGCATTGGTCTATGCAGGATTTTGGATTAACCAAATTCTGGGTAAAGCTGTGCCAAATTCAGCCCCAGATGCCGCTGCCTCACCTTGGCGTAATTCTCAGTTTTGGACATTTATTGTTGCCAGCCTACTGGGGCTAATCTTTTTGCTGCTGATCCCATTTCACTTCAGCACCTCCGGTCAGATTTTGAGTGCTTCAACCACCCGTGCCGATCAGCAAGAGGCACAAATTAAGTTTCAAATTCAGCAGCAGCAGCAAGAAATTCAGTCTGTACTCGCCAGTGGTCAACTCGACCAGCTTTTGCAGCGAAAAGACCTCGCTGCTGACAAGCTTGCAATTTTGCAAGAACTTAAAAAAGATCCGAAAGCTTTTGATAAGAAGGCGGCTCAGCAATTGGATGAAATGAAAAAGCAAAAGCAGCAGGCGCTTGATCAAGTAGGAAAAGAAGTATCTCTCAATCGTTGGCGCGCTGAAATGCGGAGTTTGCTGCTTGCCCTTGGCTTTATTGCCATTGGCTGGACGGGTTTACGAGATGCTCGGTAGCGGTTTAACCCCCACAAATCTGGTGCTAAAAATAGGCATTGGTCTTTATTTCTCTTTGAAGTTGTTTACACAAAGCAATCAAATTGTCGTATAACAGACGCTAACAGGGTCTAATTGTGATGCATAACTTAAGAGCCTGCACCGCGATAAGATTTTGACCCCACATTTAGTCTGTTTTCTGACTCAATGATTCACCCCGATGGATCTTCCTATGAGAACCTTTAGCTGTATTGCTCTGATTTCCGCAATTTGTGTCGGCATTAGCCCCCATGCTGAGGCAACCCCTTTGCAACGATCAATTCTGGCGGCAGAGACATCCGAGATTCCCATCATTCCCCTTGAAAAAAGCCTGCTTCCGCAGCATCTTTCTGTAGAGACCAATCATGGCGGCACTGGTGCTGATGCTGCAACAGACATTCAGACCCATGTTCTCGCGAATGCCCTTGTGCGCGGGCTGTTGGTGGCAAATCGTACAGGCGAAATTGCTTATGCGGCTTCTCTTAGCTACAAAGTTCAAAATGTAGTGCGTAACCTGCGACGCGGAGAAGCCTTGGGCAAAGCGAGTAAACTTGCGGGTGTGCCTCGTCGCGTGGTTGCTCGTTTGCTGAAGCTAGGGTGTGACTCGGCTATTAATTAGTGTGATTTGTAAATTAACCTTCGGAGATGGGGGGATGAACCTAGGGCGAACCTTCCTTTGGGCTACTCAGACAGCCTTTTTGCTGCTGTTGGCGACACCACAAAAAAGTAAAGCTATTGATGTTCGTCCTGGCACTCAGACGGCGATCGCCTGTGACATCTTAATCGTAGGGGGCGGGCTAGCAGGCACTGCCGCAGCTTACGAGGCGCTTCACGCAGGGCGTACCGTCTGCATGACGGAGCTAACGGATTGGGTTGGCGGGCAAATTTCGTCCCAAGGCACTTCTGCACTGGATGAAACGGCAATTCAGCGATCGCAGCAGCTTTTCCCCAAGGGATATCTAGAATTTCGGAACGCCATTTTTGACCAAAGTAAGCAGAAAAGCCCGGGCAACTGCTGGGTGAGTGCAGCCTGCTTTTTGCCTCATACGGGCAACGATATTTTGCGAGAGATGCTGGTGCGCGCCCAAAAGCAAGGCAAAGGGAAACTGCTTTTTTTTCCTAATACGGTTGTTAAGTCGCTCCAGATTAGCCCTGAAGCGACAGGTGCCAAAATTTTGGCAGTGAAGGCCATTCAGCACCAGGCACAGCCCAACACGCCGCCGCTCAATTCAGACTTGCTATCTCAAGGATGGGATGACTTTTATACAGAAGCTGATTCTCCTCGCCTCACAAAAACCATCCTGAACTTTACTGCACCCGCTTCAGGACAGTGGATGGTCATAGAAGCCACCGAAACAGGCGAACTCTTAGCGCTGGCAGATTTACCCTATCGGGTGGGGGTTGACCCGCGCACCTACAAAGAACCGTCTAGCTCTAGTCAAACGGCTTACCCCTATTGCCCTCAGGCATTCACCTATACCTTTGCAATGGAGTCTACCGCACAGCCAGAATCCGTTGACCCACCGCCGTTTTACAAACAATACGAGCCGTTTTATAGCTACGACGCTGATCGCTATGCCAAAGATCCGGCGCTGGTTTTTACCTACCGCCGCATTTGGAGTACCGACCGCCAAAGCAACCAATATTCCGTTGTCAAACCAAGCGACATCTCAATGCAGAACTGGGGCGGGGGCAATGACTACGGCCCTGGCACCCCCACAGATAATTTAATCTACACCCGTCAGCAGTTGAGTGAGCAGGGTCAGCTTAGCCCCAACGGCTGGAAAGGTGGCCTGCGGGTCAGCAGCTTAAAAGGCGGGGAAGAACTGGCTCAAGGCTATTTTTACTGGCTGCTGGCAGGCACAACCGACTCAAAATTTGGTTTTAGCGCCAAAAAGCCGTGGCCTAATCTGCGCTACCTCAAGGGATTTGATTCTCCGATGGGAACCGCCCACGGGCTTTCAAAATTTCCATACATCCGTGAAGGTCGTCGCCTAATTGGACGCGATAGTTATGCCTATGCCGACGGATTTACCATCAGCGAAACGGATGTGTCTGCCCAGGACTATCGCCAGCCCTACTATCGCGACACCCTCTCAGGTCGAGCCTACCGCGACCTCATTACGTCCTTGTCTGGACTTAACGCCATTGATGTAATTATGGGCAAGGTTTCGCTGGAGCAGGTCAAACTGCGATCGCGATCCCGACTTTACCCGGATAGCGTAGGAATTGGGCACTACCCCATCGACTTCCACCCCTGCATGGCAGAATCCCCCCCTGAAAAACCAGGGAATACTGAGCGAATGG
>JBGSVR010000283.1:0-5645 GCA_041752855.1 Thermosynechococcaceae cyanobacterium | reverse complement strand
TCTAGCCAGCGTTGGTAGTAGGGTAAAACTGTTTTAACTTGGGTTTGCTGAAGCATAATTTCAGAAACCCAGATGGCGTAGGGATCTGAGGTATTGCGCCAGGGCAGTTCTCGGCCTTGGTGGGCATACCAATTTAGGAGCGATCGCCGAAGTTCCCCAATATGGAACTCCCGCCAGGCGTTATTGTCTGGCGGGAGCGTTGATAGATGCGGTTCTATAGACTGAAGCGTCACGCCGTCTCCAAGGGTGCATTAGGGTTCGGGATGGCATCGGCAGAGGGGGCTGAGCTATCCTGCATCATGTTTTCAAAGGCCATCCGCTGCTCTGCGGCGCGCAGGAAGTAGCCATTCATCATGGCAGAAGCCACTAAGCGCCCAAGGTTTTCACGGCTGGTGTTGATCATCACGTCAAAGTGTTCGGAGGGAAGCTGACCCAGCATGGCAACCACGTGTCGCTCCATGACCTGAAGCACTTCGTCTGAGGCGGGTTGAGAAAGCCGAGCCATTGTGTCTGGCTCTAGGGAAGAGACGTATTTCCAGAGCTGGTTGGTTGTCTCTGAATGTTTTCCACCAAAGTTTGCAGCTTGATTCATGAGGGTATCCGTAAAAACAGGATGCATGAGTTGATGTATGAAATGAAGTCAGATTCTGCCTTAGCGCTTTTATGGCTAGTAAGGCGCAAATCGGGCGCTAATCAAAAGATCAAGTTCGGTTGGGGGTGAGAGCAACCCCCAAGAACTTAATGAAGATGCAAGCACTGAATCTCAATTCAATGTAGCAACCGCAGAGATGCTTTTAAGGGGGCAAAACCGAACGATGGAGGGCGTAATAACCCTAGATTGTTCTTGTCTTTAGATTAAAGATACTCCTTAACTTGCCATGTACTCATGAATATCGCCCCGACGTTTACGCAGTTTGGTAAGGGCTTCTCGTTCGATTTGGCGGACTCGCTCTCGGCTGATGTTGAGGCATTCGCCCACTTTGGCTAAGGTGAGGGGCTGCCCGTCTTCTAGCCCAAAGCGAAGGTTTAGGACCTGCCGCTGCTGGGGGGTGAGGTCATTCATCAGTTTTTCGAGGTCTTGCCGCAAGCAGGTTTGCAGGGTGTAGTCTTCGGGAGACTCGGCAGGGTCTTCGAGCAGTTCACCCAGTTCGGTATCTTGGTTGTCGCCGACTCGCACGTCTAGAGACAGGGGCTGTCGCGCTTTTTCGAGATAGTCACGGACTTGGCGGGGGGTTAGCTCTAGCTCATCTGCCAATTCTGCAATGGTGGCAGCTCGCCCAAACTGCTGGGAGAGAATACGCTGGGTTTTCTTGATTTTGTTGAGTTTTTCGGTGATGTGGATGGGGAGGCGGATGGTGCGTCCTTTCTCGGCGATCGCCCTGGTAATGGCCTGCCGAATCCACCAGTAGGCGTAGGTGGAGAACCGATAGCCTTTAGTAGGGTCAAATTTTTCGACCCCGCGCTGCATTCCGATGGTGCCCTCTTGGATAAGATCTAGCAGGTCTACGTTGCGTTTAATGTATTTTTTGGCAACGGACACCACCAGCCGAAGGTTGGCTTCGACCATGCGACGTTTGGCGAGTTCCCCTTCAGAGACGGCGCTTTGAAGCGTGGTGGCTTCGGCATTGGCGGCGATCGCCCATTCTTCGAGGGTTGGATCTCGCTCTAGCTGCTCTTGGAGCTGTTCTTTGATGTGATTGAGGAGATTCAGGTTTTGTACCTGTTTACCGTAGGTAATTTCCTGTTCGTGGGTGAGCAGTGGGACACGACCAATTTCTCGTAAATAAGTCCGCACCAAATCTTTAGATGTTTCGGATGCTCTCATGCCTAGAAGCCTCGCCTACTGGAAGTTACTGGTCGTTGAGCGGTCTTGCGCTGGGCCGAGTTCCTTTTTAAAAGGAGGATCGCTATTGGGCGCTGAAGAGAGATGCAATGAGCTGATCTAGGCGAAACATATCGCAGTCTTTGCATCACAACAGTTAGCGGCTTTACCCTTTAGCGATACGGATCCCGTTTAGCAATGAATTTTAACAAAACGCTCACTTATATTAATTATTGTAATATTTTCCAATAAAGCAAGCCCCTATAAGAATGAATTTTGATCGGCGCGGCATACATTAACCTGAACAAAAGTGACTCAAGTTCTCTCTGTACAAGTGTTTTGGGGTTAATTGAGGGGAAAATCGCTAAGATTAATTAATAATGAATATTTTTAATATCTCGGTATTTAATAAAGTTTATGAGTAAATATACTTAGATTATTCCCTAAAGTGTGCTAATTGTTTCGTCAATCTCAACTTCAAGGGAAAAGGGCGATATTAATGGGCGATCGCAGATGTCTATAAAACAGCAGAGATAAGGGTTGTCGAGATCTCTTGCATCCGTACACGCACCAGAAGATCGTCGTCAAACACTAAAGACATAAAAACTCGACTGTAACCCCGACCTGAACCAACGCCTCATAAAAGTTTCGCCAGTCGGAGTCTACGGCGTTGCAGATGGGCGGTTTCTGAGGATGCGTTAGGGCAACTGCTACAAATTTGCGATCAGAGCGATCAAAGTTTGCCAAGGCAGAAGTGCTGGGGAATTCTGCAAACTCGTTATCGCCTATGGGCGTAATTGAGACTTTCTCAACACACTGGGCATTAGATTGATTGGTCAAAACCCATTTCAGAAAGGCATCACCTGCCCCAGGTTGACCCGTCTGTGAAACTTTATGCATGTATTCGCGGATGATGTGCCATGCATCGTCAAGCACCAAAGTTCCGTGTTGCTGAATGTTTTGTAAATGTCGGGCGCAGGTCACAACGCATTCTGGTGAAGCTTGGGGACAGTCCCGTCCATTTGCAACAATGAGGACGTTGGTATCTATAACTCTATACATGGGTTAGCTTTTAGTCATTTGCCGTCGCATTGCAGCTTCGGTCATGGCAACTAAGTCACCCATTTCATCACCAAAAAAGCCTTGAGGCCAATTGTTAATATTACCGTAGGTGTCTAGTTCCAGAGAAGTCAGCTTAGAGGTTCCAGTATCGTCAATGCTACAGAAGTACAGCGCTGCATCTTCAGCGGTCATGTGGTTATGTTCTTCTGCAATTCGACGCTGTAGACGGCGTAATAAATGCTCACTATGACTTTCTAGAATAATTTGAACGTTACGGTTTTTGATAACATCAATAAATACATCTGCTAAACCTGCTTGAACTGACGGATGAAGGTGTATTTCTGGCTGCTCAAAAATTATAGTGGAGCCTTTGGGCACGTAATAACACAAAACTAAAACGGGCAAAATTTGAGAAATGCCAAAACCTACATCGGTAATTAAGACTTCTGGAGAATCAGGAAATCGTCGAACTTTGATTTCATAGTCGCTTCGATTTTCAGCAATAGGCTGTATTTGAAAGTCGTGAATCAAGCCAAGTTCTTTAAGCCAATAAGCGACGTACTTCTCTACACTTAAGTTATTATTGCGAGACGCTAGCAAAGCTGAGGCAATAAATTCTCCTTTTTTACCAACACTTTGAGGCTCCTCACCGGACCATGTGTAAGAGCGTTGAGGGTATTCACGAAGTGGACCCAGATAAAATATTTTATCTAATTGTTCCTCAAAACTCAAGGATAAATTTTGAGGAAATCTTGTAAAAACATCAACAAAAACAAAATCCCAAGGAAACTCATAATTTTTTGTCGGCTTCCCTAGTGGTTCTGCATTTAAATGAGAGTTTAATCCATCAAAAAATGTACCTTCTGAGAATACTTCATAAGCTTCATTCTCCTGAATTGAATCAATAAGTCTGACCCCAATTCTACAGTAGCTATCCCTATCATTTTTGAATTGATATTTAAATGTTTTCAATTTAATAGCATTAATAGAAAATAAATTTATTGTGGAATCAAGAGTTATGCTTGAATTATAAACTTCAGACTTTGGTAATACAAATGGTGTTTTTTGGGGAGTCAATAATTTATATTCGGATAAAGACGAAGCTGTAGGCAAGTAAATAGGTTTAAAAAACGGGATTTGAGGATTCCAGCTCACAGAAAATTTTATTTCCTGAGGAAAAACATGTTGGTTTGATATATCAAAAGATGTTCCTAGATTAGTGTAAGTTCGCTCATTCCCTAAGTATAAAATCAACTTTTCGTTCGATTCAGCCGTTTGCTTCAGCATTAGCAAAAACTGTAGAATCGCTGTCTTACCTGAGCTATTTGTTCCAAAAATACCTGTGAGCGGAGCCATCCGAATTTCTCCGGTGTCTCGCCAAGATTTGAAATTCTCAAACCTAAATTGCGTCAACATAGGCTGCCCTGCAACTAGCAATCGGCTTAATCAAAGCCTTGAACATAGAGTGATTCTACTGCATCACAAAACTTTGGCTGGCACAGGTGAAGGTTTGGGTAGAGGAGGGAGCGATCGCTCTATCCGTGCCTTCCCCATCGAATATGTCACGCTGTAGCTCAACGCCAGCAGCCATAGCCACACCCTAGGGTAACGGGGTTCCAAATAAGGCTGAAGCCGTCGCACAAAGGCCGGAAACCAGCTTTGAAGTAGTGCATTCACAAACGCTGCCATTGTAAAGCTCCAGTAGCTTTGGAGCCATCGCAGCATATCCATGGGTCCCACTAAGTCCCAGATCCAGTACAGCAACGCCGGATTGGTAAAAGCTGCTTTGATCGCCATGCGGTTAAAAGGGAGCCAGCCAAAGCGATCTTTCACAAACCCATCCGCCATTTCTGGGGTTTCCCCTGCCAAAATGCCAAAGAAGGTATTCAGCATCGAATTGACGCGCTGGGGCGGAATCTGACGACCTGTGGGCACCATCATCCCCCGCGAAAACAGCCAGGTGACGGCAATATTGCTCTGATAGGCGCGGATTTGATTGAGATCTTGCGCCTTTACAAGGTTGTTTCTAAGAGCAGTATCTAATAAATCCGTGAGGCGCGGCAGGTTTCGTACAATTGACCCAAAGCCTGTAAACACCAGCGGTGACTGCATTGAGGCAGCATCTCCGATCGCCACTAAGCGGTCATAGGCTACGGTGCGATCGCGGTCATTGGCGCTGAAGTGCCCAGGAATATAGCCAAAAGTCGGCTTGAGCCAAGTGAGTTTGTCGAGATCGCAGCGGCGGTACTCTGGCAAAATAGTGAAAAAATCTTCGTACATTTCCAGCAGCGAGCCTGGATTGTCAGGATGCACTTGGTGGTAGTGAAATAGATAAAAGGTCAGCTCGTTACCAGGGCCAGGAAAAAGCTCCCAAATGAGCTGTCGCCCTCGCGAAATATCGCCGTGGCTATTGAGTACATCCCCAAACGATGAATTCCATACGGCTGGGTCAACGCCAGATACCACGGCACCAACCGTCGGGCAGACGCTATCGAAGGTACGACCGCCATTGAGCTGCCATGCAATGGGTGAGGCCGTGCCCATTGCGTCGATTAAGATTTTGCCTGTAGCCTCTTTGAGCGTTTGATCAGGAAGGTGGGTGCCCTGCACTTTCACTCGGTGGGGCTGGATGTCGGCACGGGTGAATTCGGTATAGTCCCAGATTTCGCCACCCGCTCTACGGAGCTTTTCGCCACAGACTTGCAAAAGCTTAGCTGAATTGACGGCAATGTTTAGCACCGTCGGCGTATGGAGAATTGCG
>JBGSVR010000282.1:0-7318 GCA_041752855.1 Thermosynechococcaceae cyanobacterium | reverse complement strand
TTTATTCATCCAAACTGCTGTGCCACTAATTTTTTTAATTGTCCAACTCCTTGCCAGAGCTTTCATCAAGCTCTGTATGTTTGCTGTTCAGCAGCTGCGTACTGCTCTGCTCTGCTACGCTGTGATATGCTGCTGGCTGCTAAAATCTGGGACTTGCTGAAGATGTTCAATCAGGTTCATCGGAGATTCAGTCCATAGCGTTTTCTCTATTTTCTTTTTTCTCTCACCAATAAACCAGCCCTGCCTCCTGGGAGGGGTGCCCGTAGGGCGGGGTGGGTTAAGTCAGTAGCGCTATGACTAACCCACCCCTTTCCCTCCCGAGAGGGGATTGATGAATCGGTTCATGGCAAAAACCTTTACGGAAGGCAAATTTTAAGACTTGTGTGTATTCCGTAGCCCTTACGCTCCTCAACAATAGACCTCTTGCACGAATATGACCCTCACCCCCAGCCCCTCTCCCAGAACGGGCGAGGGGAGCCGGAATTAGCCCTTCTCCTACCAGGGGAAAAGGGTAAAGCCTTTGGCTATAAGAAAGGGATGAGGGGGCTAGGATTGATGCAAGAGGGATAATAGAAGTGAGGGTAGACTTTAGGTAAACTTCATCAACGCCCAAGACTTAGCCTTGAGCCTGCTTAATAGGGCTAGATGGGGGACATTGACGAGAAAAATGCGCTGCGGTTAGGGCCTTAGTTCGGAGAGCAGTTTCCATCGGAATAGCCCAGCTTGAGCGCGAAAACATCGAAAACAAGCTTGACTTTGGTTTAGAGCCATCTTGGTAAATGTACGGATCTCCCCATAATGGCTCCTGATGCATACCGTTAACAGCAATCACTTCGCCCTTTGTATTGAGAACAGGTCCACCGCTCATGCCTTTTTCAATGTTGTTAGAGTAACCAACCTGATAGCCACCTTCTAGGGCTTTAGAGGCAATGAGTGAGATTGCCCCAGTTGTAAACTTGAATCCTTTGGGTGAAGACTCCATAAGCGGTAGTGGAAAGCCTGCTGCGTACACAGGGGTACCCGCTGATAGTTCTAGGGAGCAGCCGATCACTGCAACCGGATAGACGGTGGATGGGGTACTGCTAAATTCCAGTAAACCTAAATCATTTTTGCCAAACTTGCCTGAAGATTGTCGTTGTGCTAAGTGCTGCTTTCCGTCGTAGGTTTGAACCGTGTAGCGATCGCCTATCCACAAAACATGATCATTGGTTAAGACCGTATAGCGCTGTCCCTGCTGCCGAATTAAGATACCAGAACCCCAGTCATCGCCAGAAATAACCTTGACGGTAATGGCACGAGCGTGACGCTGTAAAAGCTGAATTTTGTTCTGAGTGAGAGCAAAACTGTGCAGTGAAGGCGACGGCGCGATTGGATTGCTTGCTTTAATGCGATCTGGTGCTGTCGCTGAAGTGGAGCGGCACGCAAACGTCAGTAAACTACCGCACAATACAATCCCAATCGTCAAACCGTTTAAACGCATATTTTATAGATAAGCTATACGGAATTAAAACCAGTGCTTATGTCTCTAGTATGGGAATACTTTATTCAAAATCGATCATAAATCACAAGATACTTCCTAAGAATTAGCCTGTGATAGCGCCTGTAAGATATCCTGTGTTTTTTGTAGCTTTTGGGAATCTCCTTGAGACCTAAATAAATCTGCGGCCTTAGAAAAGTCTGCGATCGCCCGATCTTTTTTGCCCAGATTATAGTGCGCTAAACCACGATTAAAAAATGCGATCGCAAGGCCAGAATTACCTTGAATAGCAGCAGTGTATTCATCTACAGCAGCTTGATAGTTGCCACCTGCCGCACGCGCATTCCCATTATTAACCGCAGTTCCTGAGCTATTAGACGAGGGCGCAGAGGCTGACTCTTGAATTTGATTAACCACTTCGGTACTACAGCGCTTAATCACAATCGTATTAATGCGAACGTCCTTACAAACTTCGCGCGTAGAAGAAATGGTTGAAGATTGGGCTGGCATCGCTGAAGCTGCAAAGGGTGACGCACTCGCCAAAAGATTCTTTGCAGAAGCAGAAATTTGAGCTTGCCGTTGGGCATTAGCTTGCTGCTGTTGCGCTTGCTGCTGCTGCTGCGCTTGGCGCTGCGCCTCCAGAGCTGCCGCCGCTGCTTTCTGCTGCGCCTGTTGTTCCTGTGCCTGCCGCTGCTGCGCCGCTAAAGCAGTTTGTTGCGCTTGTTGACGCTGAGCCTCTGCCGCCTGCCGTTGAGCCTGCTCTTGCGCCTGCCGCTGCTGCGCTTCTTGTGCGGCGGCTCGCTCTTGGGCTTGTCTTTGTACTTGCTCTTTTGCCTGACGTTCGGACTCTAAAGCAGCTCGCTTTGCTTGCTCTTGGGCTTGTTTTTGTGCCTGCTCTTGGGCTTGGCGCTGGGCAGCTTCTCGTGTCTTTTGCTGAAGATCGACATTGGGGACGGCTGCAATTTGAGTGCCGCCTTTACCAACACCTTTATAACGGTTAATGGGAATCCCAAGATTCAGCCAAGCGCCATTGGTTGCACCACCACCCGCCTCGCCTTCTTTGCGTCCATGAATTGCGATTACTTCTCCCAGGCTGTTAAACACAGGCCCACCACTCATGCCAGCGCGGGTAGAGTTTGTGTAGGCAAACCCATAACCATCCACAGAAGCATTGGCTGGAAGCACTTGGGCAATTTCGCCATTTGTAATGGTTAGCACAGGCACTCGAATGTTTTGCCCAGGTTTCGGATACCCCGCAACATATACGCCCGTCGTTAAGCTAACGTCATCGGAGTTGCCCATCTGCGCAACGGTATAGCTGCTGCTGCTTTCAAACTGAACGACCGCCATATCCACATTAGGAAGCCGTCTAATGTTTTGCAGCGTATATTGCACGCCGTCACTCGCTTGGATAGTATATCGGTCTGCCCCTGCAACCACGTGGGCTGCGGTTAGAACGAGATAGTTTTTGCCAGAGTGTCCAATCACCACGCCAGAGCCAAAATTGTCAGGGTTATTGACTCCCTGAATAAAAACGGTCACTTCAGGTGCAAGCTTGCCAATAGGAGTCCCTGCTATAGCCTTTTCCCACTGGAAAGGCTGAGCCACCATTACGGTTGTTCCCAATAGAAGGGCGGTTAAGCGAGAGGAGGCGTTCATGGCTAGGCGTTGGGTCTGTAATAAAATGGTGGAAAGTGCTGTTTAGGGCGTGACCACTTAAAAGCCTGACAAAAAGCTAGTTACGAATAACTGCGCAATAATCACGAACCACAATCGTGTTGATGCGTACATCTCGACAAAAAAGCCGAATCACGTTAGGAACCCAATCGGCACTTTGAGGGGCAATACCTGAGGCGACCTTGACTCCTTCGGCATTCAAAGACAGTGGCTTATTGCGGCTGCAAACGACCTTCGTTTGATCAGGAGATACTGCTGTAGGCTGAGACTCTTGTTCTACAGCAGCAATCTGAGTTCCTTTCATTTCAGTAGCGACAGCAGCAGCCTGAAAAGATATCAGGAGAGTGGCTGCAACAGCAAACCCCGAACCTGCCACAAATAAAGAATTAAGGTAACGCATACAGCGAGTCCAAATTTAATCACTTTTTAGATGCTTTCAGATTATCATTTCTATCCTTAAATGATGTGATCGAGATCATTAAACCTATATTTTGTTGCAGTTTTGGCGGCGATCGCCCCCTCTCTCCTGAGATTTCCCTCTTGAGATTTTCAAAAAAAATGTCAAGATCAGTAAAAGTTTGCCTTGCAAATTGTATTACATACATAATACAATCCGAAGTACATCGCCATTATTTCAGTCGAGGATAGTATTGTGAGTCTTGAAACCCTCTCTCCCACTGCGGCTCTATCATCCAATCCAGGCTTTGACGCTGCTGCCTTTGACCGCTGCGTTATGCCTACCTACGGTCGGTTTCCGTTGGCGATCGCCCGTGGAGAGGGATGCCGCCTTTGGGATACAGACGGCAACAGCTACCTCGACTTTGTGGCAGGTATTGCCACCTGCACCTTGGGTCACGCCCACCCAGCGCTTGTAGATGCGGTGACGAAGCAAATTCAGACGCTTCACCACGTCTCAAACCTTTACTACATTCCGCAACAGGGAGATCTCGCCCAGTGGCTCACACAAAACTCCTGTGCAGATTTTGCCTTTTTCTGTAACTCTGGCGCTGAGGCCAACGAAGGTGCCATTAAGTTGGCGCGTAAGTACGCCCATACGGTGTTAGGGATTCATAACCCCGTCATCATTACGGCAAATGCCAGCTTCCACGGTCGCACCCTGGCTACCGTGACTGCCACAGCGCAGCCCAAGTACCAGCAAAATTTCTCGCCCCTCGTGCCAGGGTTTCACTATGTGCCCTACAACGATATTGCGGCATTAGAAGCGGCGATCGCCCAACTCGATGTCTCCGAGCGTCAGGTTGCAGCCATTTTGCTAGAGCCGCTGCAAGGCGAAGGCGGCGTGCGCCCTGGAGATGTGAGCTACTTCCAGAAGGTGCGTCAGCTCTGTAATGACAAGGGCATTTTGCTGATGCTAGACGAAGTGCAGGTTGGGATTGGTCGCAGCGGTCAGCTCTGGGGCTACGAAAACCTAGGCATTGAACCCGATATTTTTACGTCAGCGAAGGGTTTAGCGGGCGGCATCCCCATCGGCGCAATGCTGTGCAAGGCATTTTGCAACGTATTTACCCCTGGGGATCACGCTAGCACTTTTGGCGGCAATCCCTTTGCCTGCGCAGCGGCTTTGGCAGTTTGTCAAACCCTGACTCAAGACAATCTGCTAGCAAACGTGCGGGCGCGTGGCGAACAGTTGAGAGAAGGGTTAAGGGCGATCTCCCATCAGTACCCATCATTCATTACCGACGTGCGCGGTTGGGGACTCATTAACGGCATGGAAATTAGTGCGGATGTTGCCCTTACCGCTCCAGAAGTGGTCAAAGCGGCAATGGATAAAGGGCTGTTGCTGGTGCCAGCGGGACCAAAAGTTGTGCGCTTTGTGCCGCCATTAATTGTAAGCGGAGCCGAAGTGGAAGAAGCCCTCTCCATGCTTAAGCAGGTCTTTGAAGACCTTACAAAAGCGTTCTAAAACGGCCTAATCTACTGACACAGGCACGGTGAATAGGCTATTGTTTTAGAGGCTATCGGTGACGAATCTTTCCTTTAAACCTTGGATGATTCACCTATAAACTTGTGCCTTTCCTTAAAATGAAGCCAAAGATTAAACCCATTTGCAGCCGTCGTCAACAGATTACGTCTGGTTGGTGTGGGGAGTTGAGCGCTAGTAGTGGCTGCCAGCTTTCGCACGTGATCTGGCTATGAGTTTGTTTCAAACTGTTCTGTTTGCCGACATTAGTCGTAGCTCCAGACTCTACGAAGTGCTGGGGGATGAAGCTGCTAAGATCATTATCGAAAATTGCTTGACGCGCCTGACTGAGATTGTGCAGCAGCACGAAGGTCAAGTGATTAAAGTGATCGGGGATGAGATTATGGCGGTTTTCCCTCAAGTAGACAAGACCGTGTGGGCGGCTTGCAAAATGCAGGAAAACATCACGCAATACGCAGCCACTAACGATCTTCAGTTGGGGTTAAGAATTGGGCTAAACTTTGGCTCCGTTATCACAGAAAACGATGACATCTTTGGCGGCACGGTCAACGCTGCTGCGCGAATCGTGGCCTTTGCGCAATCAGGTCAAATCTTGACCAGTCAAGAAACGGTACAGGCGCTCTCGGTTCCGCTTCAGATGCAAACTCGACCGATGGAGCGCATCCCTAGCCCTGGCAAGACAGGGCGCATTAGCGTCCATCAAATTATTTGGGAGCGACGGGAATTAACAACGGCGAGAACCTACATTCCAAACACTGCCGTGTTTACGATTGTTCTTCAGCTCAAGCATCATGATCAGGTGGTACAGCTAAGGCCAGAGCAAAGCGGTTTTACCATTGGGCGCAATTCAGAGAACGATTTGTCGATTTGCGATGACTATACGTCTCGTCACCATGTGCAAATTATTTTTCGCAAGGGAAAGTTTGTGCTGATTGACCAAAGCACAAACGGTACGTTTATCCTGGCAAAAGACCATAGTCAGGCATTTATTCATCGCGAAGAGTACGTTTTGCAGCATCAAGGCTGGATTGGGCTAGGGGAACTGAGGCTTCCCGATCATCCCGATGTCATTACGTTTGATATCCGCAATGTGTCTACTCTCGAATTAGTCGATGCGGTGCAGGCCGACGACTAACCATGCTAAGGGTGTTTGTCTACGGGACGCTGAAGCCTGGACAGGTCAATTTTGAGCGCTATTGTGGGGGCGATCGCACAACAGCCACTCCTCTCCTAGCCCAAGTGCGTGGCAAACTCTTTGAGCTATCGCTGGGCTACCCTGCCATGACCTTGGGCGACACTTGGGTCAAAGGCTATTTACTAGAGCTGACGAATGAAAGCATTTTGGTGGCCTTAGATGGGCTAGAAGACTACCATCCCCATCGTGCTGAAGCTCAAAATGAGTATCAGCGTAAAGACGTTGAGGTATTTGAGGCGGAAGGGCGATCGCTGGGTTTAGCCTGGACTTATTTTATGACGCCGCAAAAGGTCGAACAGTATAGCGGCAAATGGATTGCCAGCGGAGAATGGAAAGGCCATTAGAGACTGCTCACACCGCATCTTTGCGTTTTTGCACAAACGGTAGCGCAATCAGAATACTGAGGATGAGCAGCCCCTGCGTAGCAAAGTGAGATAGCGGCTTGATGTTGAAGAGATAGCCCAATTCATCATAGGTTTTGGTGATGACCCCTTCGGCTTCGCTGATGGCCTTTTGGCGTTTTTGCCGCCACGTTTGATAGTCTTTCTGCCACGTTTTAAGGCTGGACTGAAATGCCGTGGCCTCTTTTTGATAGGCGAGTTGAGCTTCAGGAGATGGATTGTTCGGCTGCTTAGCAAGCTTGGGCTGCACGGGTTCGGGCTGGTCAATTTCAGGCACGTATTTGGTTAAGATACCTGGGAATCGGCACCCCTTAAAGACGTTTGGTCCAATGCACTGACATTGCTTTAGTTCTGCTGCCGTAAATTTTTCACGCTCACTGTCTGTTTTTTGCAAACAGGGATCGTTTGCCACATCTTGCCCTAAGCCAGAATGCGTGACGAGCAGCTCAAAGGGCCATTTGATCACATTCACTCGGTTGAGAAGCTGACCGGGTGGGCCAAAGTTGCTGGCAGGCTGGATGCCGCCGCTAAAGATAATCTGGGGCACCAGCACCATAATCATGAGTAAGGGCGACATGCTTTGATTGGGGGCGATCGCCGAAACCAGCAGCCCCAGCATTGCCCCT
>JBGSVR010000281.1:0-5732 GCA_041752855.1 Thermosynechococcaceae cyanobacterium | reverse complement strand
CGTCTTCAACTTTGCCACGGTACCCTTTAAGAATCAGCAGGAGTTAGCCTGGGCAGCTTCATTAATTTTGGTGCTTTTAGTCTTAACCACCAGCATTGTCTCTCGCTTCGCCCTTCGCCGTAAAACCTACTAATTGGTTCTTCTCATGACTCACTATTCGCCCCAAATGGACACTCAAACCCAAGATAAAGTTGAAGATATTGCCTTAGAAGCCGTCAACCTTGATATTCACTACGGATCATTTTTGGCCGTCAAGAATGTCTGCCTTAAAATTGCTCGTAACCAAATCACCTCATTTATTGGCCCATCGGGCTGTGGTAAAAGCACCCTTTTGCGCTGCTTTAATCGTCTCAATGACCTCATTGAAAGCTTTCATATTAAAGGCCAGGTCTATCACGACAACCAAGACCTTTATAGTCGCCATGTCGATCCAGTGTTGGTGCGTCGTCGCATTGGGATGGTGTTTCAAAAACCAAACCCATTTCCTAAATCAATTTACGATAACGTTGCCTACGGCCCTAGAATTAACGGGTTTAAGGGCAACCTAGACGAACTTGTCGAGCAATCTTTACGACAGGCCGCTTTGTGGGATGAAGTGAAAGATAAGCTGACGCAGGGCGGTGCGGCGCTCTCTGGCGGTCAACAGCAGCGGCTCTGCATTGCACGCACCATTGCAGTGCAGCCTGAGGTTATTTTGATGGACGAACCCTGCGCCGCGCTTGACCCCATTTCTACCCTCAAGGTAGAAGAACTCATGAATGAGCTAAAGAAGCAGTACACCATCGTAATTGTGACCCATAATATGCAGCAGGCATCACGGGTTTCTGATAAAACTGCCTTCTTTAACGTAGAGGCAACCGACAAAGGAAAAGTGGGCTATTTAGTTGAATATGACGATACCGTTAATATCTTTACCAACCCCCGCGAAACCTATACCAGAGACTATATTGCAGGTCGATTTGGATAGGCGATATACGTCTAAATAAGCGCAATTATGGACGATGATGTTACCTTAGGCCACAACTAGGGAATTATAATTACATCGTCCGGATAGGGGTACGTATGACAGAACGCAAACGGAATCCAGAAGAAATTCTGGAGGACATGCTGAACAAGCACGTCTTATTTGAAAAACTTGAGGTAGCAACGGGAGTGCTAGCAGGCGCTGGCACAATTGCCCTTGGCGTGATGCGAGATGCCGCCATTGTTGCCGCTGCACCGCTCACCATTGCCATCGCTTTAAACTACTTCAATCGACTACGGATGGGTCAAATTAGCCGATACCAAACCCACGTTGAAGTTGCTGAAGTTCAGCGCCGACTGTCAAGCGAAATTCAGGGCATGAAGCCCTTGGGTTCTGGTGAAGTGGGTGTGGTCAGCACGGGTCAAATGGAAAATGCCGTTGCAGATCTTGCCGAAAAAATTGCGGTTTTAGAAGCGCAGCAGCAGCTTGGCTCCAACGCTTCTGGGTCAGAGCAGATGACAGAAGAATTGGTGCAGCTACGCAATCATCAGTTGGACTTGTCTCAGTCTTTAGAAGCAATTAATCAGCAAATCAAGGGTATGCCGATCGCGGCGGCAGCAGCAGGCGGCGCATCCGTTGGCGCAGCCATTGATTTAGATGCACTCCGTCAGGAGTTTCAGGGTCTGCTTCACCCTGTGCAGCAAAATTTAGTAGATCTTGAATCTCGAGTTTCATCTAGCCCAGCGGCTGCCCCTAGTGCAGAACCTTTTAATGCAGAGCCTTTACGCGCAGAACTCTCTGCGCTTATTGCTCCTGTTCAGCAGCAGGTATCCTCCCTTGAAGAACGCTTTTCTACAGTAGCCCAAGGCGCGGGTGCCGCACCCTCTGGCGATGCTGAGGCACTGCAAACAGTGAATGGTCAAGTTCATTCTCTCAATGAGCGGCTTGATAACGTTGTCGCTCAGCTTTCTGCTGAAATTGCGGGCTTCCAAATGTCTGTACAGCAAACTCAAGAGCGGATGCAGGTTGTGCATCAGCAGGTTGAGGCTGTGCATCAAAATGTATCTGCTGCGCCTGCGCCAGGGCTGGCTCCAGAAGCGGTTCAGCAAGAAGTACAGTCAGTGGTTGGCCCTCTGCGAGAGCAGCTTACTGTTTTAGAGCAGCGTCTTGGTGGCCTGTCTGTGGCAGATCCCCAGGCGGCTCAGATTCAGGCAGAGCAGATGGTGAGCCTTCAAAACCAGCTCAATAGCACCAATGGCGCAATTGAGGATATGGCAACCCATTTAACCGAGCATCTCACCACTGAACTCTCAAAAATTCCGCAGATGGTTGAAAGCCATGTGGAGCGAAAGGTGGGTCAGCTTCAGCCAGCAGCACCTGTTGATAAAAAGCAGGATGCACTTTCTGAACTAGACGCAATTTTGGCAGATATTAATTTGTAGTATTTAACAAAACTGTATTTACAAAATAGGGAGCCGAAATATATTTCGGCTCCCTATTTTGTGTCTGAAGCCTTTAGCGGCAAAGAGTTTGGAGCGTGGCAGCAAAGGTGGGGTAGGAAATGGCTGCGGCTTCGGCGCGATGAATGGTAGTGGTGCCCGTGGCAACGAGGGCGGCGATCGCCAAACTCATGGCAATCCTGTGATCCGTAAAGCTATCCACCTCAGCACCTTTGAGAGGATACCCTCCCGTGATTTCTAGGCCATCGGGTAATTCTGTGACCTGTGCGCCCATGCGGTTGAGTTGGGAGGCAATGGCAGAAAGGCGATCGCTTTCTTTCACCCGTAGTTCTTGGGCATCTCGAATAATGGTGGTGCCCTGCGCCATGGTTGCCGCTACCGCCAACACCGGAATTTCATCAATCAGGCGCGGCAGAATTGCTCCCTCAATCACACAGGCTTTGAGTTGACTGGAGCGCACCCGCAGATCGGCAACAGGTTCTCCGGCGGCTTCACGGCGGTTTTCTAAGGTGATATCGGCTCCCATTATGAGCAGAATATCTAGAATGCCTGTACGGGTAGGATTTATCCCTACATTTTCGATCAGTAGGTTGGAGTCGGGCACAATGGCACCCGCCACTAGCCAGAAGGCCGCTGAGCTGATATCCCCTGGCACGATGACGGACTGACCCTGAAGCTTCGCCGGCCCCACCACTGTGGCGCTGCAACGCTCTCGATCAACAATGATTTCTGCACCAAAGGCTCTAAACATCCGCTCGGAGTGGTCGCGCGAAAGGGCGGGTTCGGTGACAGTGGTTTGGCCTTCGGTCATGAGTCCTGCGAGTAATACGGCAGATTTGACCTGCGCGGAGGCGATGGGAGACTGGTAATGAGTGGGCTTAAGCTGCTGCCCCTGAATGGCAAGGGGTGCGAGAGTATCGCCTTTACGTCCCCAGATTTGGGCACCCATTTGGCGCAGGGGCGTGACTACTCTACCCATAGGCCGCGATCGCAGTGAATCATCGCCCGTAACGGTAAAAAAGCGACCCGCATGGGAGGCTAAGATGCCCATCATGAGCCGTAGGGTTGTACCCGAATTACCTGCATCTAAAACTTGATTTGGCTCTTGCAATAGCCCCAATCCCAGCCCTTGAACCGTGACCAGCTCCGTATTCAGCTCCGAAATCTGGGCACCCATTGCCCGAAAGCAGGCTGCCGTACTGCGCGGATCTTCGCCCAGCAGTAGCCCCCGAATGGTCGTTTCACCCGTAGCTAAAGCGCCCAGCATAAGGGCACGATGAGAAATGGATTTATCGCCAGGGATTTGGACGGTGCCCTGGAGCGCAATGGGTGTATCAGCGGCAGACTGAATCTGCCAAGTGGCGGCGGCGGATTCTGGGGAAGTGGCAATAGTGAGGACGGGGGCTGGCATGGAAGGCTGGGGGGTGGGGGGCGATCGCAATCCTACCGCGTTTCTTAGGGTTCATGGCATGGCGGCGTCTGGTCGAGCCGTCACAATTTCTTGCTTAGGATCACGGATTTAATAACTCCCAACTTTGACCCTCACCCCAGCCCCTCTCCCAGAACGGAAGAAGGGAGTAAGAATCTATGCAATATTGCTGCCAGTGATAGACTTGGAGCAAAGAACTTAACCGTCTGGTAAGGTCAACATAAATGCAGGTTTAATGTTCTCAAGACCCAACTAAATGGCGTAGTCGGCTGCCATAAAAGTACCTTATGCTGTCTGTCCAAGAAGCTGAAGCTAAGATCTCAAGCCTCACTCATCCCCTTGATCCAGAACGCGATCGCCAGTGGATTTCTCTCAATGAGGCATCGGGTCGCATCCTGGCAGCAGATGTTCAGAGCGCCCTCGACTTTCCCTACTGGGACAATTCTGCAATGGATGGCTACGCGGTTCGCACCGCTGACCTAAAAACGTGCGGTGCAGAGTCGCCCGTAACCCTAGATGTCGTGATGGAAATTCCGGCAGGCCACAATCCCCAGCAGGGCATTAGCGCAGGGCAAGCCGCTCGGATTTTTACGGGAGCCATGATGCCTACGGGCGCAGATGCCGTGGTCATGCAAGAGCGTACCCAGCCCAATGGCGATCGCGTTATTATTCTAGAGCGTCCAGAACCCTATGCCTGGGTACGCGCCAAGGGAGACTACTATCGGGCAGGCTCTTCATTGCTGCATCGCGGGACTCGTATCAATGCGCCCGAAATTGCAATTTTAGCCACGGCTCAATGTGCAGCCGTGGCAGTTTATCGTCAGCCTGTGGTAAGCCTGCTCTCTACGGGCAATGAGCTGATCACGCCCGATCAGACGCTCCATGCAGGCCAAATTATTGACTCCAATCAGCCTGCGATCGCCGCTCTCGTGCAGCAAACCGGAGCTATTACGCAGCGACTCGGTATTATTCCCGATGAGCGGTTGGCGTTGAAAAAGGCCATTGAGGGTGCGATCGCCACTTCAGACGTTGTGATCTCCACAGGTGGCGTTTCGGTGGGCGACTATGACTACGTTGAAGAGATTTTGATGGAATTGGGCGGTACACTTCACATTCAGTCCGTCGCCGTTAAGCCAGGTAAACCGCTGACGGTGGCAACCTTCCCTAACCCTGACCCCAGCAACCCACGTCTTATTCTGTACTTTGGGTTGCCAGGTAATCCCGTGTCTGCGCCTGTAGGCTTCTGGCGGTTTGTGCAGCCTGCGCTCAAAAAACTCTCTGGGCAATCTCATGGCTGGGGACCTACTTTCATCCGTGCCGTTTCGCGTTTGGCTCTAAAAGCAGACGGCAAACGCGAAACTTACCTCTGGGGACAGCTTGTCTTGATGCCAAACGGCACCTATGAGTTTGACCTCGCAGGGGGTAGCCATAGCTCAGGCAATCTGATCAATTTAGCGAATACAAATGGGCTAGCGGTACTGAGCTGCGATCGCCCTTCTGTTGCTGAAGGGGATTGGGTTTTGGTGATGCAGGTATCTTAATACACCCTTCTAACAGCGGTTAAAATGGCATTAGACCTAAAAAATAACCGATTGCCTAAATTAACACCTTGAGTTTTAGGGGTAGACCCGCCATGATCGCTCAAATCGAGAAGCCAACCCATGCCATTGAAGAATATTTGGAGCGGGAACTTGCCTCCCAAAGCCGTAGTGAATACCGCAACGGAGAAATTGTCCCGATGACTGGCGGCACCCCTGGACATAACAGAATCAGCGGAAATCTCTATATTGCCCTCAGTATGGCGCTGAAACGTAAACCCTACGAAACGTTTCATGTTGACCAACGGCTCTGGATACCAGAGGTAAGTCTTTATACATAT
>JBGSVR010000280.1:0-9675 GCA_041752855.1 Thermosynechococcaceae cyanobacterium | reverse complement strand
AGCCAGTTCCGGCATGGCCCCATGGAAATGCTGTCGCCTCAGTTGGCAACGCTATTGTTTACGTTGCCAGGACGCACGTTGGCGCTCAGTCAGCGTATGGCGAAGGATATTGGCGATCGCAGTGGCTGCCTTGTCACCATTGGCTCTAAAGTCCCAGGCTTAAATTGCGCCCACATTGCGCTGCCCCCCATGAATGAATGGATTAGCCCAATGGTAGATATTGTGGTGGTTCAGCTTTTAGTCGCAAAACTGGCTGAAGCTGCTGGAATTGTGCCAGGACAGTTTCGCTGGGCGGGTAAGGTTATTGCCCAGGAGTAGCCACAGGCACAGGGTAAGCTAATCGCTTTTGATGGCGATAAGGTCCCATCATGGCACCCCATAATGACTGACCCGTCTGGGGGTCAACGCCTCGGTCGTAGCTGAAAAATTCTGTCTCGCTTACTTCAAAGCCTAAGACCACTTGGCGCAGCTTGTTGTCATAGGTGAAACAACAGCGATCGCCGTCTCTAGGCGTTGCCTTAAACCGATCTCCCACGGGCTCCACATCTAGCCAACACCCGGGCAGCAGTTCTAATGCTGGTTCAATCGCCTGCTTCAGTAAATCTGGGTTTGCCCCAGCACCACGGAACTGATTGGGGTCTTTAAATGCCCAATATTGAACGGCTAGAGTCTCATTTGCCTGCGGTTCTATCACTAGAATTCTTTGACGATAGGGGCGATCAAGCTGTAAAAAATTAGACTGCTCGGCGAAGACGGCTAATTTACCCTGGATGCGCCCAGGCAAAAGCCGATGCCACAGCCGCAGCGGAACATACCAAGCCGGATCTTCTTTTGACTGTGCTGTGTTATCAAACTCGCCGATTAACCATTCAATAAGCTGCAACTCGTCCATGAAACCAAAATTTTAAGAATTATTTTCTATCAAGCTTATTATGGGCTGTTTTGGCCTGGGGGAACGATTGCTTAAGGGCGATCGCCAGTAAGACACGATGGCTCAATCATTGTGAGTCCTTTACCACTATGGGCTGTCTTTTTCGTTGTGGCGTATGCTTTTGGACACTCAGAACTCTAACCACGGGAAGAGGTTTGGTGATTGTCTCAATCGTAGAGTTTAGATAATTCAAGGTGTGTGTCTTCAGAGATGAACGACAGCTTGATTTTAAAAAATAGATAAAAACTGGAAAATCTTGACTCGTATACAGGTCAAGTATCAGAGCGAACGAATTTAATTATGAAAACCAATGTTTTAAGTACAACAGCATTAATGGTTGGATTGGGACTCTTCAGCCCTTTTGCACAAGTTAAAGCAAGTATTTCTCAGCCAAGTTTAGTTCGCACAGAGCAAAGCGATACGTTTACCTTAGCGCAAAGACCCGAGCAACCTTCGCCAGATCAGGCTCAGCCCAACCCACAGAACCTACGGCGTAATCGTCAGAAAGACGCTGAACAGCAACAGCAACAGCAACAGCAACAGAATATTCAACGACTACGGCGGCAGGAAAATACTCAACAACTTCAGCAGCAGCAGAATGCTCAACAGCAGCAGCGTCGGCAAGATATTCGGCAACAGCAGCAGAATATTCAGCAGCTTCAGCGACAGCAGAATATTCAACAACTTCAGCAGCAGCGGGATGCTCAACAGCAGCGACAGCAAGATATTCGGCAGCAGCAGCAGAATGCTCAACAACTTCAGCTTCAGCAACAGAATGCTCAACAGCAGCAGCAGCAACAGAATGCTCAACAGCAGCAGCAGCAACAGAATGCTCAACAGCAGCAGCGTTGGCAAAATATTCGGCAACAGCAGCAGAATACTCAACAGCTTCAGCAACAGCAAAATATCCGGCAGCAACGCCAACAGATCTCAATTCAGCAGCAGCGTCAACGTTTACAGCAGCAGCGCCAACAACAGCTTGAAAACCGCAGAGGTAGATCTGACCAATTTAACCAACAGCTTTCTCAGCAGCGTATCGTTTGGCAACGGGATCGCGATCGCTCTCGGGATAATTGGCAGCGCCAACAGCGTTTAATTGCGCCCCGTGTGAGTCGAATTTCTCCTCGGCAGCAGGTGCTTTATCGTAACTATGTAAACAACTACAACCGCGATTACTGGAATGATTCCTCCTGGCAAAATCGCAATTATTGGGACAATCGCCCGTTCTGGAGTAGCACTGGCTATTGGTATGAGCGTGATTACTGGAGCCAACGGGGCTACATCTGGAGCGATGTTTTAGGCGGGGTTCTGCAAGGGCTAATTGGGGGTTTGATACAGGGCGCTGTTAGCACTAACTATGATCGTGCTAGCGACCTTTACGTTCAGGCTCCTCAGATTCTGTCCTATAACGGCTTGAGGCAAGCAGCCTGTGAACCAGGCAATATCGTGATTCTGCTGCCCAATCAGCGCGTCATGTGCGCGTTGCCAACCGATGCGTTTGCCCCTGGTACTTACCAAATTGGTCGCTCTGATCTCATTTTGATTCCTGCGGAAATTCAATAGATCTCCCGCAAAGTCAAAATACTAAAAGGGATGCTCAACGATGGGTCATCCCTTTTAGTATTTATGGGCAAGGCTCTCAATCGGTAAAATTCACAGCAGGCTATTGCGGCTAGAGTAAAAGCATTCTGGCTGAAACCTAGTTTTGGACGAGGTTCAATGCGTTTGATGTCCACAGAAAAGATCTCTAAAGAAAATGCGCCATCCTGGTTTAGCCGTCTTTTTAAGCACTGGCGCGGTGATTTAACAGGAGGACTAACCGCTGCGGTGGTTGCGCTGCCGCTGGCTTTAGCGTTTGCAGTTGCGAGTGGTGTGGAGCCAAAGGCGGGACTGTATACGGCGATTGTGGCAGGAATCGTCGCGGCTGTGTTTGGTGGTTCCCCAGTGCAGATTACGGGGCCAACGGGAGCAATGGCGGTTATTTTGGTGGGCATTGTTGCAAAATACGGCATTGAAAAGGTTTGGATTGCGGGGGTGATGGCAGGCATTATCCAGGTGGCGCTGGGCGTGGTGCGACTGGGTAGGCTGGTGAAATTTATTCCCTATCCCGTGACGGCGGGCTTTACTAATGGGATTGCTGTCATTATTTTTTGCGGTCAGCTCAACAATTTCTTTGGGCTACAGCTCCCGCGCAGTGAACATTTTCTGCCGGGTTTATGGGCAACGGGTATTCATTTAGAGGGTATCCATTGGGTTGCCGTGGGGCTGGCTAGCATTGTCATTGTCACCCAGTTATTTTGGTCGCGCGTTACGACGATTGTGCCTGGATCTTTAGTGGGGTTGGTTTTGGCAACGGCGATCGCCGCATTTTGGCATCTAGACGTACCGACGATTGGCGTTATTCCTCAGGCTTTGCCAACATTTCAAGGCATTCCCCATTGGAGTGACTTTGGCTTAATTCGAGAACTGATTAATCCGGCGCTGGCATTGGCGGCACTGGATAGTATTGAGTCTTTACTGTCAGCCGTGGTGGCGGATGGCATGACGGTCAGCGAAAAACACAATAGCGATCGCGAATTGATTGGGCAGGGCTTAGCCAATATTGTCGTACCCTTCTTTGGGGGGATTCCGGCGACAGGGGCGATCGCTCGGACGGCGGTGAATGTGCGAGCTGGGGGTAAAACTCGGCTCTCTGGCATTATTCACGGCGTTGTTTTGGCGGTCATTATTTTAACGCTGGCTCCTCTGGCTTCCCAGATCCCCCTCGCGGCACTGGCAGGAATTTTGATGGTGACGAGTGCGCGAATGGTTGAGTGGGAAGCCATAGGGTTACTGCTTCGGGCAACCTATGCTGACTTTGGGGTCATGATTCTGACCTGGCTGGTCACGATTTGCTTTGACTTGGTTCTGGCAGTAGAAGTGGGCTTGATTGCCGCTGGTGCATTATTTATTAAGCGGATGAGCGAGTTAAGTTTAGGCAAAGTGCCTGAGACTGAAGTGTTTCCCCCTGGTGTGCCGCTGGAGTTAACAAAGCAAATTGCGGTCTATCGGGTTGACGGGCCTGTCTTCTTTGGGGCGGCGGAACGGTTTGTTACCTTTTTGAGAGAGGAACCGGAGGTTAAATATCTGATACTGCGACTGCGATATGTCCCCAATATGGACACGACTGGGTTAGTGGCCTTAGAAGATATTTACCAAGATCTAAAACGGCGCAACTGTCGCCTAATTTTGAGCGGTTTACAGCCTGAAGTTCAGCAACTTCTAGAGCGGAGCGGCTTGCTTAAGCAAATTGGTCTAGACAACTGCTTTGAGACGACCGATGCTGCCATTCATGCGCTCAGCCCAGAGATTGTAACCAGCCTTCCCCCTGCCCTCACTCCTTAAGTTGAACCATAGCCACTGCCCTTGACGGTTAATGTTTAGACTTATTGCCCTCGGACGTTTTGAGAAAAATAGACCTCTTGCCCATTAGATTTTCAAACGTCTTGAGGCAGAATTTCCTGCACTAATTTTTAACGAGATGAATCTTTTTTTAGCCTCTAAGCTAAGCCACACAATGGGTTCAGAAACAACAGCCAAAACGTTTGCTCCGTATAGTCCAGTTCCGTCGTGCAGCCTGCCTCTTTCCAAAGAACGCCATCAATGTTTTTAAAGATTTTCTCAAACATTGTTGGGACAGAAAACCGCCTCAAACTCTACTCAGAATACTCTGGGAGCTGCACTACAAACGTACTGCCGCCGCTGACGGTGCCTAAACCATCTGAAACCAATGCGGGGCTGAATGCCTGAATACTGCCGCCCATTTGAGTGATGAGGTCACGGGCGATCGCCAACCCTAACCCCGTCCCTGTAATTTCTGTGTTTGCCTGCACCCCCCGATAGCTGCGCTCAAAAACGCGCTCTAAATCTTGAGCTGGGATGCCGCAGCCAGAGTCACTGATCAAAACCCGCTGCATTAAGGCTAAGGCGGGGTCTTGTTCTAAGCTCACCCAAATCTCGGCACCATTGGGGGAGTATTTCAGCGCATTGTCTAAGAGATTACCAAACACTTCTTTGAGGGCATCGGCATCGGCATTAACAGGCCGTAAATCTTCAGCAATAGAAGCGTGGAGGTGCATGTCTCGCTCATCAATCCGTCCGGCGATCGCATCTAGCAGCGGCTGCAAAATATCTTCTAGCCAGCAGGGCTGAAGCGTAAGTGCGCCACCCGTCAGCCAGTTGGTTCCAGGTAAAAGGGCAGGGGGTGGAGAAATCGCAATTTCGTCAGACTCAAAGTCTGACTCTAGAGCAGCATCCCCCAGATCAATAGCATCATCAAACTGGCGCAGTAGGCTTTCTAGGTGACTGCTTTCACCCACCATACTTTCAACAAGATTGCGGTTACTGTCCTCTGGCTTTAGGCGCTTAAGCAAAAGCTTACCCAAGGTTCGGATTGTGGTCAGAGGATTGCGAAACTGATGCAGCAGTGTGGAAAGGGTCGTATGCTGCTCAAACTGCACCAGCCGCCGCTGTTCGTGCCCCTGCGCCAACCACTGAGATCGCTGGTCGAGTACACAGGCGATCGCCAGGGTGTGGGCAATCTGCTCTAGCTGCGCCTGCTCTCGCTCTTGCCAGCGGCGCTGTTCTCGTGCCACCACCAGCAGCCCCCACATAATGTCTTCATGCACCAGGGGTAAGACTAAACGTGTGGGTTCTAGTTCCTCCGTGCGTGCCAGTTGACTTGCGGAATCTACCAAACGGTTTTCACTCGCAAGCCTTTGAATTGGGGCAGCGCCAATGGTACGCAGCGAAGGGCGCTGTTGAGAACTGGTCGATGGATTATCTTTAACACTGGGTAACGCAAAGGCGACAGACTCAGGCCGTTGACTATTTGTTTCAGGAAATATGACCAGCGGCACCAGTGCCGTCTCGCTCTCTGCGGTCGGGTCTTCGGTCAAATAAATAGCGCTCAAAGATGCCCCAAAGCCGTCAATGAGCAGGGCAACCTGGGTACGGCAAAGCGTAATAAATTCTGAACTGGCAGGCATCAACATGAACCGCGCCGCAGGCCAAGGGAAGTGAGGAGTAAATCTACTGTACAGTTTACCTTGTCTGGCGTTTGGCTATTTTGGTCGGTAGCCAGCACTCTGTAATTTTTGAAAGGATGGGTAAAGATGCCTGAATTTAATCCTTAGGCGATTTCCAGAAAAGTTTGTACCCTTCGACTCCGCTCAGGGCACAATCTCTAGTCTCTAGCTGGCTGAGCGGAGCCGTGGCTTGCCTCCCGTAGGATAGCCAGCGGTAAGTTGTTTTGCAGAAATCACCTAGCATCCAAAAAAACTGGATGCTAGGTGATTTCTCCGTCCTTAGTAAAGCTTGTCCCCACTACACATGCATCTGTCAGGTCAGCACCGTTGAGGTTTGCACCCTCTAGCTCTGCACACAGTAAATTGGCTCGAATCAACGTTGCACCAGCTAAATTTGCGCCGCGCAGATCGGCTTCTTCTAAATTGGCTTCAGTTAGTAAAGCACCCTGGAGATTGGCAGTTCTTAAATCTGCGCCTTTTAAATTAGTGTTACTGAGGTTTGCGCCACGGAGATCAGCCTGTCTTAAATCAACCCCTTGCAGGTTAACGCTCATGAGGTTTGCACCACACAGAGAAGCACCCGCAAAATTGGCCTGATGTGGGTTTGCACCCATCAAGTTGGCACCGCGTAGGCTTGCGCCTCTCAGGTCTGCCTGGACTAAGTTCGCCTGCATTAGGTTGGCACCCCAGAGGTTTGCCCGTAAATCAGCTCCACTAAGGTTTGCGCCCATGAGGTTTGCACCTTCTAGGTAGGCGCGTTCTAAATTGGCACCTTTGAAATTGGTGCCCACAAGTTTAGCGCCTGCTAGGTTTACCCCCGCTAGGTTTGCCCCCACTAAATCTTCGTCTTCAAGATTGGCTCCGGCCAATGCCTTGAGTTGCCCTTTGCGAATTGACTCAGTATCCATAACCGACCTCCATTGCGATTTGCTGCGGCGATGGATCGTTTTCAGTCGGGAGGGCATCTAAAAGCCACAAACCATTGGTAAACTTGGGCGACTGAATAGACAACGCCATCCCCTGATGTAGACCTGACACCAGTAGAGTGAGTAAATCTACCAGCTTCGGATCCCAGCGATCGCCAGAGTATTGCTGACATTGCGCCAGTGCCGTTTGCAGCCGCGTAAACCACGCGGCTTTTGCCTCTGGGCTTTCGGGTGCGCCTAGCGCGCCGACCAACTGCTGAAAGTGCGTCGCCAGCGCCAAAATGCGGGCTTCTAGAGGGATATCATCCGCTGCTAGCCCCGCAGGGCCACCTTTACCATTCCACCATTCGGTTTGATGGGTCATAATTTGGGCGACGGCTCTCAAACGTGGCATGGTTCGCAATGCCTGGGCACCTGGCTCTAACGCACAGGTAAGGGGACAGGCCGGATACTCGCTTTGGACAGGCTTAGACGGCGAAAAGAGACTTTCGGCACCCTGCATTGGGCCTAAGCGATGGAGAATGCCAGCCAATCGCAGCCGCTTGAGCTGCCAGCCTGGTAGGTCTAAAAGCTGACCCATCATTTCGGCTAAGGCCGCAACCTCAGCGGGGGCTTTAGGATTATCAGGATCGAGATCGTCAATAATCTGAGCCATCCGCAAAAATGCCTGAAGCTCGTTAGAAAGCAGGTTGTCGTCTAAGAGGGCATCATCGCGGTTAACGCCTAAATCTGCCTGTCCTTTCTGAAGGTACGATACGACCGTTGACACCACGTTTTCGAGGGGCTGAGGGGGCAAGGTTGCGCGTTGAGCCAGAATGCTCTGCATTTGCTGGTTGAGTTTGGCCTGTAGCGATGGGTTGTAGGTACCGACGTGGGCGATCGCCAGCGCTACCACTTCTTGTACTAAATTCGCCTCAAAAGTCCAAAAGCCATAGAATTTCCGAGCCAAATCATCTGTTGGCACGCCCTTGAGGCCGTAATCTGCGGCAGAAAGTTCTTGGCACAGCACCATCGCTGCATAAGTTGGCCCCAAAATAATGAGATGCCATTCTTCAGCCACCGGATCGGTTTCTTTGAGCGCGACAATACCTACCGTAGGCTTTTGGCTGGTGGGATGCTCGGCAAAACCCGCATCGTCAGAGGCCATAATAACCACCTGACAGGCTTTGTCGGCGAGTTCGGCGTAGCGGTCAGCTTCTTGTAGGTACCATTTACCGCGCTGAAAGGCTGTGATGACCAATGGCGGGGTGTCGCACTCTAGAATGCAGTCTTCTAAGGCGTGGCACAGAGACACCAGCGTATTTTTGTAATAAACGCCTAAGCTCAGTGGGCGCTGAGGTGAAAGCTTTGGGTCATGCGCTGCGGCAAGCTTCTGGAGAATGGAACCTTCTAACATGATGGGCTAAAGCCAGTTTTAAAGTTGAGATGCTATTTTGTGAGCCACGACGACTAACGCTCTGTTACATTGTTACAAATTTTTGCCTTTAAGCCAGAAATTCTAATAAAACCTTCACAGCTCGTTTCCATCAAATTCTAGCGAAAGCGCAGTTCTTCTAGAAACTGCCGCGTTCTGGCATGGGGCGAAACAGTCTTAAGGCGCTGGAAGATGGTTTGGTTGAGGCGGGTAAACTAAATCAAACCCTCAGGGAAAAAGGTTTCGTGACCTATGAAGGCTTTTTTCCTTCAGCATTCTTTCCAGCAATGGATCCAGCGCAAAAATCCGCGACCTCTGGGTGCGGGTGCAAATCCGCGATCGCCCTCCCTTGCCATTGAAGATTCACTGTGGCTCAGAATTGCAGTACAGGCACTCGTGAGCGTTGGTATTGCGGCAACCGACGTTGCAGCTTCTAATACAAATAGCCTCTGGGCAATTCCCCTCAGTATTGTGGGGGCAACCTGGAGCTGGTATAGCCGTCGTCGCCGCAATCTCGTGGCAAAGTTTGGCATTGCTATTGGAATGCTGGTGATGTTGGGCGTTATGCTGTCGCGCCTCTTGGGCAACGCGGGTGACTCGCGGCTGCTGTTAGCCGACCTGCTCATTCAGCTTCAGGTTTTACACACCTTTGACCTCCCGCGCCGCAAAGATTTAGGCTACTCCGTGGTCATTGGACTCATTTTGATTGGCGTGGCGGCAACCATCAGTGAAACGATGGCCTTTGGTGGGTTTTTGGTGCTGTTTGTGGCGATCGCCCTCCCCGTTCTTTTGCTCGACTATCGCTCTCGTCTGGGTCTTGGCACCGTTCGTCTTCAGCAGTTTGCGGTACTGCCACCCCGTCGTCTTGCGCTGCTATTTGGGGCAATTTTAGGCTTAGGGCTACTGATTTTTGCTGTCACGCCGCGTCTGCCTGGGTATCAGTTCCGCACCCTGCCCGTGAGTGGTGAAGTCGCCATGCCCAAGGGGAAATTTGACCCCGCCCAAGTTTTCAATCCGGGCTATGTCAGAACAGGCAAAGGGGGCAAGGCAGGAGCCGCAGGTGGTGACACCATGGGTTCTGGTCAAGGCCAAGGCTTTAGCGCCAAATTTTACGCTGGCTTCAATGAAGAAATGAACCAAAATCTGCGGGGTAGCCTGAAGCCAGAGGTTGTGCTGCGGGTGCGATCTCAATCTGAGGGCTTTTGGCGCGTGATGGCCTTTGATCGCTATACAGGCCAAGGCTGGAAAGTCTCCCGCAACAAAGATGCCAACATCGTGCGTCGCTCGCCGTGGTCTTACCGCTTCATAATGCCTTCTCAGCAGCCTCAATCCCAAACC
>JBGSVR010000279.1:0-7485 GCA_041752855.1 Thermosynechococcaceae cyanobacterium | reverse complement strand
TGCTCCACGACGGGTATCGGGTAAGTCTTTAAATGCGTCTAAGATGGCTAAAGTACTAATGGTGGGCAATGCCTAAATGGGGCTATTCTATTACCTTACAGGCGTTTGACTACTCTTGCTTAGAATGAAATAACCCTGGATTAGCCCCGTCAGCAACATGCCATGTTCAAGCAAGATCAGATAGCCAGAACCAAAGCTAATCAGAACACTTCGGATAACCTGAAAGGCTAACCCTTGACCGATTCCACCCCACAAGGATTTAACAGCTCCCTGGTAGTCGCCTAACGGATCCCATGCATCTTTAGAATCACTGCTAAGAAGATTATTAATATCTGCATGAAACCGCTCATAGGTTTGCAGTGCCCAACCTTGACTAGAATAATCAGAAAGAAGAGCTTTGAGTTTGTCATCCGTTCTGAGTAAACAAAAATCACGCTTGGGAATATCATCAATGGTCAAACATTCTTCAATCTCTTGCGGAATCTGTGTTTCTAAGGCACTTTTTATCTGAGCTTGATCAATAATATCGCCATCAATATTTGCTGAAAGGTTGCTAACTAATTCATCCGTAATGCCCACCATCACATCATGAGCGGCTAACACAACGGTACCTAGCAGCTTGCCACGATTAACGGGTGGACCTATCAAAATAAAAATCATGATGACTATCACAATTTTCTCAGTGGTCACAGACATCACAGCGGGATCATTGGGATTCGCTACAGACTTCAGCCAAACAAAAAAGAACAATAATAGACAAAGCCCAGCTAAGATAGCGCCAATATTGCAAACAGAAATAAACAGAGGGCTTTGCAAGACATCCAGCCATGTTTGCTTCATGGCGATCTGGATTTCTCGTCCGACCTTCGTATTCTGTTCAATGATCTCTTGTGCCGCTTTGCCGCTCTGCGCAAAAATCGGATGGTAGAACATGATTAGAATTTCGGAACAGCTTGAATCGTGTTAATGGTTGAATTTGTTGGCTCATAGACTTGATTGAAGGATTCGTTAATCAACCCAGAGGTCGTAGATGGAGGCTGAGCAGCTACTTGACTAGAAGAAGATGAGGACGAGGACGATCTAGGCGAAGCACCAGCCAACCCCGCAAACACCCCGCTAGCCGTGGTGGCGCTTCTGCGAGATGCCGCAGTGCCAAGCGTTTTAGCCGTTTTATCATGGGTCAGATATTCAAGAATGCCTGACTGAATCTCAGTCTGCTGAACGCCATTGATCTGAATTTCGGTCAGTTTTCCATAAGTTTGGGCATTACCAGCGGCGAGGATGACCTGACCAGCAACGATCGCATCTAGTTTTTTCTGAGATACGTTACTTTTAGCTGCTTTGGTGGCAATCTCAGCCGCAGATTTCACGAGATCAGCGCTTCCTTCAACTCCTTTTTTAAGGTTCTCTTGCCCTTCTGCACCCAAGACCGATTCAATGTACGCACGATGGGCAACGTTTTGAGCATGGTTTAATGCCCGTTGACCTCGGTTACTAACGCTCACGCCGCCAGAGGATGCCCCGCCATTTCTGGTGTAGTTCTCAGAGACTCTATCCAAAACGCTTTGAGCAAGCTCACTCGGTATGGCAAGACCCGCCACGCCGAGGGACTGGTTAATCGAGCCAACTGCACCAAGGATATTTTTCATCCCACCTTTTTGAACTGCTCCCAAGACGTTTTGGAACGTCCCTAAGTAGCTAGCGTACTTAGTAAAATCCATGCCTGTGTACTGCGTGAGGACAGGTGCGAATGTATCAAGCAACCCACCTAACCCACCAAAGTCAAAGGCGGCGGCAATCCCACCCCCGCTGATGACACCCGCCAACGTCAGGGAGGCGATCGCCATCCGTTTCTTAGCTTTAGACCGCTTAGGCTGCTTGGCCTTTGCTTTACGAGAGAAAGGCACAATTTTCATTTCTAGTGAGGTGCTTTTTTGAGTCGTCATATTTTTCCTATAAGTTAAAAATCTACAAGGGCTTCTATGGACTGTTCTCTGAGATGTTTGGCAAACGCAGCATTAGCGGCGTACTTGTCATTGGGGTACATCTCGTTGAACTGTTTTCTAAGGCGTAGTTCAGGCTTACCATTCACCGCTAAGGCTAGATGAGCGAACGATGGCGGGTAAAAGACCGCGCAATGGCGGCCTTCTTCCGGTTGGCTATAAACCCATTCAGTGAGCGCATCTTGATGGTCATCTTCTTCTTCCTCTGAAATGTTACGTTTGAGCAAGTGTGCTGGAACGCCATGCGCTTCAAGACTTGCGGCTACCTTTGACGAAACTTTACCCGCGAAATAGGTCGCAACGTTGGAATAGATATCTTCGGCAAATGGTGAAGCTTGAATCCCTTTATCGTTCTGTCCAAGCAAGTGGCACCAGATCCCCATTTTGCGACCGCCACTAAAGAACCCTGCGACGATTTGCATATACGCCTCAAACGCAGATAGATAAGACGACTCGTCCCCAATGAAGAGGGTCTGGTCATTATCGAGTGAGGACGACAGCACAAAGGACGCAGCAGCTAAGGCTAAAGGTTTGGCATCGTCATTGCCCGACAATCCAGCCAGCGCAACCACCGTAAACTTTGATTCACTTCTGAACGTACTAGGGCGGCTAATCGCTTCCCCAATCGGACGAGCCAGAATCGCGCCAATAGATAGCGCAATCTCTTTAATGGTTTGCTCTGTGTCATCATTACGAACCATCTCAGGCAGATTTTCAGGGTTTAGGTACCCATAAAAATCCTTCAGCGTTGGGAAGGCTTGCCACGCATCCGAGCCAAACCCACCATCAAACGCCGCATCATAGCGATCTTGGATATCTTGACGAGACAAGAATTGCTCAATCAAAATAGCCAGAACCTGTTTATACTGGCGCTCTTTGGTTTTGTCGGGATCGTCTCCTAGCGCCAAATCTTTCATGGCATCAACGAGAAATTTGCGAAACAATTTTTGCGCGATTGACCGTGCGCTTTCTTCTTTTCCCTCATTGGTATCGTCTGAAAGCTTCCTGAAATCCGCACCCTGAAACAGGTTGTAGGAATCTCGCATCGTGTTGTAGTAAGACCCACCCAGGAACTCGACAATCGGGTCAAAGGTGCCTGTCCCATCGCCCCGCGTGGCATCCACAATAATCACGTTGCCACCCATTGCCAACGCCATAATGATGCTGCCAATCTCCTCGACTGATTTACCCGATCCGGTTTTGCCCAGCTTCATCATGTGTCCATGAGGATTCGGACAAAACGGATTTGAATAAACTGGGGTATACCCACACTGGCTAATGTACTCAACGCCTTCGTTGTCTTTCATCCGGTCATAGATGAGCGGAATGAAACACATTAAGGCGTGGGTTGTATCCTCAATCCGTCTATCCCACGGCACTTTGAGCAGTTTCTCCCAGGCGTAGGGCATGGCTTGATGGAAAATGTCCATTGCGTACTCGACTTCACGCGCAACAATTTCACCTGTGAAGTCAGACAGAGTGCAGAACGTATGCATTGCTCTGTCTAGCTCTTCGAGGCTATCTCGTTCAACTTGAGCAACCCAGGCCACCCGAGCCGTCACGCCACCTTCACGCAGGATCCAATCTGCATCAATGGCTTTAGACTTTCGATGTTCCGCATTCTGGTCAAGCTTGCCTTTTTGATTGGCAATTTTGGCATCACGCTGGCCTGACCGTGCTAACCCTTCAGCGTTCTTGAGCGCATCCCGTTGATTTTGCCCTGTGAACTGTACCGTAATGGTCGTGTCGGGCATTTTGGGATGATTCAGCGCATTGGAGCCGAACATGAGCTGATTGAGCCGTGAGTCGGGATCGTCTTTTTTCCAGCGGCGATTCGGTTTACCATCTAGAACCGCAACGCCAACGTATTTTTTGCGTCCAGGAATGTAGACGTAGCTCTTATGTTCAACCGGAGCCGCAGGGTGTAGTTTAGAGGCGGCGTGAGCATTGCCCCGCCCTTCAAGTTTTAATCCTTCTTTATTAAGCACCAGCAAATGAGGCACTTCAGGGCACGTCCCTTTATTGAAACGCTCCCAGTCTATCCGCCAGATTTCTTGAGCCTTGTGCGCCCTGACGGGGAGTTTAAGACGCTCAGACAAATAATCTTCTGCGCTCGAAAAGCCTTGAAGATAAGCATTTTTTAGCAAATCATTGAGGCGATCTCGCAGCTTCCGGTCATTGGGCTTAGAAAACCATTCTTTGAAGGTGTCTGAGAGAGTGTACAAGAATGATTCAATGGCATCGTCAGCTTTTTTAGCACCAGCGCCCACGCTATAGGTGTAGTAAATCGTCAGGCGTTTTGGGTTATGGCGATTAATGCGCGTCAGCCCTTTGGCGCGTTCTTGATCCCATTTGAGCAGGTACTTTAGTTCTGGCTGGATATCAGAATCAATCAGGGTTTGAAGCTGCTCTAGCCGATCGCCGCAATCAGACCGAGTAGACATCTCAAAGGTGATGGATTCAGTAGTTGTGAGGCTTTTCAGTCCTTCTTGCAGGTGTTCACAAATTTGAAGGGCATCTTCTGGGTAGATGGATGACCCAAAACCTTTACAACTAAAAGCAAATACGACCTTAAAGGAATTACCTTTGCGCAGCAGGTAAGCGCCAACTTTACGCCCTCTAAGGCGAAACTCAACGTAGGTTTCTAGCGCTGAGACGTTTTCGATTGCGAGATGGAGTTTTTTCCTGATCGTTTTTGCAGGGACGCTAGGCTTAAGCGCCTTTTCGGTTGGCTCAAATCTTAAACCCGCTTTAGCCCGTCGCTTGCCTTTGCGGAATTTGCCCCACCACCGCCACGGTTTATCACCCGCTAGAATCCACTCGGTTCCGCACAATGCTGCTGTAGTGGCGACGTAGCCGACTGGGGTAATGGGTACCCCTATTTGTCCAGCAGCCCAGGCAGCGACGGAGACGGTTCCCACGATGGGTGCCCAGGCTGAAACGAGGTTAGCTGGAAGAAAACCCATAAGTGGGGCACGTTTGCCAAGTGCTGATGAAAATCCAATCTCTTCCCCAGCCATCTAAGCCCCCCTTAACCGACTAATGATTTGATTAATATTGATGCGCCATTTGCAGCGCCACCTTGATCGCCACCCATGATGTAGCTGGCTCCGTAGTTAGAAGCCAGCAGCGCCAGAAAAACGAGTAGCAGAAACAAAAAATAGTCTTTGTAAGCTTCATCGGCGCGCGCTTTGATAACGCCAATCAGACCGACGATGCCGAACAGCAGCGCAATCAGAGCCTGAACACCGACAAATAATAGATCCCATAAGACTTTGCCGTTTTTCCAACCTTCGGTGGCGTTCAGTTTGGTATGAACTCCACAGAGCCAACCCGCGCAGGCTTGAGCCGGAGGCTGAAAGGCCAGGACAGTGGTGAATGCTAAGGCGATAAGTAGCCAGAAAGTCCAGCGTTTGCGAATGTATTGCTTGATTTTCTGTAGTTTAAGTTTTTGCATTTTTACCCCTCGTAAATAAAGAAAAAAGGAAGTTCCCCCTTACTGGATTCAGGAGCGGACCAAATCTCAACAAGGCCGCTCGGTATGGGTGCGGACGACGGCAAAGCTTGCACTCTGCGATCGCTTGAGGTCGATGGGAATCACGCGGGGATATTCGGTTTTGAGAACACACACTGGAGATCGGGTCTTCACCAACCGTTCGGCGGAGGCCGACCACGATTTAGCAGCAAAAGCATGGCAAAACCTCTCAAGAAAAGGGCTAACTTTTTTGAGGGGTTAAGACCTACAGACGCTTACGGCAAGGCACAAGCGCTGTCTTTGCTTGGGCTTAGCGAGGGCTTGTTCTAGTAGCTCAGATAAGGCTGAGGGGATCTCTCGTTCGGGCGATCGCTCAATTTTGGAGAAAGCACGGCGGTGATACTCAATAGCTGCTTTTAGGGAGCAGCCCAGGCTAATGGCTATCGTCTGGAAGCTTACGCCGTCGCTTCGATAGTCGATCACCTGCTGCTCACGCTCGGAGAGTGGCAGAGCAAAGGGAAGGCGATCGCTCTTCAGGCGCTGAACAGGTGATTTGCCAAGGGGCAGCGTTTGCGATCGTTTAATGAGGGCGGGGGCTTTTAGATCAATGGGGAAAACGGGTAACATACAGAAACTCCTTGCAAAAGGGTAAAGTCCCACCCTGAGACTGAAGCGACTTTCCACGGCAGCAACAGCAAAGGGGTGGGTTTTAAAGTTTTACGGGTGACTTAAAGAAGCCTTGAGATCAGGTCGAGAATTTTACCTCCTATAAGGTAAGGACAAGTTTTAGCCTAAAAACCAACTTCTCGTAACAAAACTTAAAGAAAAGCTGGGTTGTTGGGATTCTGAAAATTGTGGTGCGCCGATGAAAGTAATCAGTGGCGCAACAAAAAGCTGATCGAGTTTTGAGCAGGTGGTTCTCATACTGCGGATTTCTCTGGGTTTGTAGCGTTGCGTAGAACCTTAACAAGGTAGTTGGTACACGGTCAAGGTCACTCAAGGCGGAGTAAAAATAGCGTGTTAGATAAACTGCTTTTGACAAAAATTTGTCCCTATATCTACTGATATCCAGCATTTCAGCTATTGTGATGTATCGCCAGAACAATGATTTCGAGATGGTTTTGAGCGATTTAGCCCAGTAAAACTAAAGAAAAGTTAACATTTGTTTTTTTCTATAGATCGAAATGTTTTACCTGCATCAAGATTAAAACCTTTATCATTTTTTAACTTTTTAAAATTGATTCTATGATTTTTTATACATCCTTAGCTACCTAAATCGAGGCTTGAGCAACGACAGAGCCGACTGAACCTTAAGTTGGTTGCAGAAATCGCTGGCGATCACTAGGCGATCAGTTGGCGCTGGGTGGGGAGAGGCTTACTAAAAAACACATGGATTTTAGGTTGTATGAACCGTATGATAGCATAAGAACATCACTAGAACAGCACTTGACAAATAAAGGGAAGCCCCAGTGCTGCTCTATTAGGATTTGTCGTTGCTGAGCTGTATCTTAGAAAGGGAAATATGCTGTGAATACGTTGGCAACAGATAAACCTAGAGTTAGCGTCACTTTGGACGTAGATATATATGAATGGCTTGAAAAAGTGGCGATAGAGAGCGATCAGCCCAAAAGCCATGTGATTGTGCAAGCTATAAAAAAGCTTCGAGAGACACCCCCCAACACAATTGAGCTGGATTTGCCCGAAGAAATTGTAAAGAAATTGCAAGGCAAAGCAGCGGCTAGTTATCGCAATCCCATTGACGAAGCGAAATACGCGATTGCAAAACATGTGGAAGATCAGCAATGATCGGCGTTTTTGAGGGTTTAGATAAAAAGGGTAGAATTTCTTCCTCAGTTGACTTTTAAAGCGATCGCAGCTTTAACTAGAACAAAGGTTTTTTGCGACGTTCTACACGACGAATAACGTTTCAGGTTCAATCCTGAACGTCGCAGCCCAAGCTTTTCCATTAACGTGAGGTGAATTTTATGTAAAAACCCTTTAAATACA
>JBGSVR010000278.1:0-4562 GCA_041752855.1 Thermosynechococcaceae cyanobacterium | reverse complement strand
AGCATAAACCCCGCTACCAATGCGGCGGATGTAGCCTGCCCGTAAAAGCAGCTTATGGCTTGGAATTTCTGCCTCTGCGGGGTCTTCGCGCAGGGTCACGAATAGCATTTGAGAGAGCCGCATTGCTTCCTTGGGATTTGGCGAACAACAGTAGTGCAATTGTATAGTTTAGTTGGTCGGTACAGCAGACATGCTGCAAAAGTCATTCCCAAAATCAAGGGATTCTTAAATCAGATCCAGATCCTGAAAAACGGCAATTGCATTTCTTTGAGTTAAGTCGTGAAAAAAGCGCTAGAAGATGATTATCAATAAAAATTTCTAGGAGCTTTACTAACAAGCGCTGTATGCAACGAAGGTATCCGAATGTTTCCAGTCGAATAGAAAATGGGCACCCTAGTTCGTAACTAAATTTAGGTTTGCAATGAAACCCAGCAAGACTCAGTTAAATTTGGCGCTTGTATTGGGCAATTTTCTTTGGATGATGTTTATCATCCTGGGAATTTGCATCAATTTTGATAGTGCTAAAGCTTTCCATGCATTAGAAGCTAGTGGTTTTGAGAATATAGAAGTTCAAGGCTATCGGTTGTTTGGATGTGGAGAGGGTGATGCATACCGCAGAGGATTCAAAGCCGAAATGAATGGCAAAGTTGTGACAGGCTCAGCTTGTGCTGGCTATCTCAAAGGCACCACTATAAGGATTGACTAAACTAATCCTTCGAGAGTGTTACTAAACTCCTCGTAAGGTTTAACACCAACGATGGTTTGAACCAATTCACCCTGCTTAAAGTACAGCACAGCAGGAATGCTCCGTAGGCCAAAGCGTTTTGCAACAGGCTTATTGGCATCAATGTCGAGTTTGAGTATTTTGGCGCGATCGCCATATTCACCCGCCAACTGATCGATCAAAGGCCCCACCAGCTTACAAGGCCCACACCACGTTGCTGTACAGTCCACCACCAGCACAGGCTCCGTTTCCAGCAAAGCATCCAATTCAGCCTCATCTTGAATAAACGCTGTCGTCCCCATGCTCATGTCTCCCAATATTTTGAACTGCGCTCTTTGACCTTATCCCGAAAGTGCAGACATTCTCCATCTATCATTTCAACCCATCGCATAACGTCCCATTAAGCATCAGAATTTATTTACTCTAGAGCGTGAAACCCGCCAGCAGAGTGCTGTAAAGTTACAGATATGTACGACGAAGACGATCTAAACCTGCTCAATGCGGACGACACACTCGAAAGTCCGCTCGACCGCCTTGCGCCGATTGACGATCCGGCTGCTGAAGCGGATAAACCCGATGTAGAAGAAATGCTAGGTCTATTGACCTCCGCAGAAGTGCCCCAACGCATGATGGCGGCACGAGCCTTCTGCGAACTCCAAGACGAACGTGCAACGCCACAGCTCATTCATCTGCTGGCTGATGGGTGCCCACTGGTACGGGTGAGTGCTGCCTACGCCCTAGGCCGTAACCCTAGCCTAGATGCCGTGGAGCCTTTGATTGAGCAGTACCACCACGACTGGAATGGCTACGTGCGCAAAGGCGTGGTGTGGGCCTTGGGCAACTGCCGCGATCGCCGTTCTCTCTCGCCCCTCATCGAAGCCCTTCAGACCGATATTTCTGCGGTGCGGCTATGGGCAGCCAGTTCCCTCGGGCAAATGGCGGATGTAGATACCGAAACCGCAGCAGAAGCAATCCCAGCCGTAGCAAATGCCCTAGAGCAAGATTCGCTGCCTGCGGTGCGAAGCAACTGCGCATGGTCGATTGGTCAGCTTTGTCAGGCGGTTCCGGTGAGTGGCGTGTACCGTGAGGCGATCGCCGCTTTAATTGCCGCACTCTCTGACCCGGATCTAGGCGTACAAGAAGACGCAAAAAGCGCTCTGCTGAAGTTGGGTGATCCCAGCGGGCTACAGGCGATCGAGGAAATGGAGTTAGGGCTGCTGTAAAAGAAGGAATACGAAGCAGGTTCCTAAGGCTCGGATGCTCTACTCACCTTCAGCGCGTTGCGAAACGCCACCGCAGCGTCAAACTGATCTGGCATCAAGGCACAGCGAACCAAGAGGTCAATCTCTAAATTAGGTAACACAACGCTACGGCTGACCTGCTGATATTCTCCATCTTGAAAACGATAGAGCCGCAGCGTTTCCCCTTCCCAAAATCAAACCTCAGGGATTTCTAGCCCTTTATAGACCGCTAGTTTGTCAATGCCGCCACTGGTTAACGTCACCTCAATCGCTAAATCTGGAAATTCTTTAAGCTGATTAATGCAATAGCTTTCATCTGCCTCTAACCCACGCTCCTTTGCCTGTTTTCGGTAAGTTGTAGAACCACAGGCATAGAGCCTTGTATTGGTTTCAATGGAGAATAGCTCAATCAAACGCCCCAAAATAGACTTGAGCTGCTCATGTTCTGGCGATGGCATAAAAAACTCTAGGCATCCTTGAAAGTAGGTCAAACGCAGCCCAGGTACACTGTCTAATGTTGAGCGCAGCGTCTCATACTGTTGCCAACCGATATCGCTCAAAACAAGCCGCTGCTCTGAGTCTATTAATGGCGTTTTTAGGGAAGCAATCATTGGTTTTAAACCGCTGCAATAGCTAACCCCAGCAATATTTCTAGGGTATTTAAGAACAGCCTAGCGCAGCAAGGCAAGGTACTGAAGCATACTTCAGAATCTTAGATCTTTCAGAAGCGCTCGATGTTTGGCAATCGGGGCGATCGCATTTGCCGCAATCATCCCACTGGCTGCCACTGCGGGTAGACCAATCCCAGGAAAGCTAGAGTCACCACAGCAGAGTAGGCCACGCAACGGGGTCTTTGGCCCTGGCAAGATGCCCTGACCTGCCCAGACCCCAGGCCCATAGGTGCCGTGGTGACGACGCAAAAACCGTTCGTGGGTTAGCGGTGTACCCACCAGCGATACCTCACATCGCGCACGAATATCTGGAATAATTCGCTCCAGCGCTTTCCACATCACCTCAGCTCTTGCAGCCTTTTGGCTCGCATAGGCTTCACTGCCGCGATCCATCCCCTTCCATAGGCTATAAGGCTCTGTTGCAGGCGTGTAGACATGAATCGTATGTTTACCCACAGGCGCTAAGGCTGGGTCTAACAGCGACGGAATGGAAATTGCAATCACATTTTGAGGCGCGGTTACGCCTGCCTCCCAGTCATTGACCACAATGTAGTGGCACTCTAAATCAGGCGGCAGACCCGCCCCATCAATGCCTAAATGCAGATGCATAAAGCTCTCGCATTCTGGGGTTTCTTGGCTTTTGGTCGCATAGACTTTGGGCACTGCACCTTCGGGTAAAAGCTTGAGCGTATCCCAAATGACCGCGTTAGAAGCCACTGCTCGCCGCGCCCGTATCTCTTGTCCATTGCGGAGCCGCACGCCAACAGCACGCTGCCCTTCTACTAAAATTTGCTCTACATGGGCATTTAGCTTCAGCGTCCCTCCGTGCCGCTGTAGCCCACGCACCAATGCATTAACCAACGCGCCGCTGCCGCCAATGGGGTAATCTAGCACCACGCCAGGTCGGTACCAGTCTGCAAACATAAAGGCAATTTCTGCCGTAATCGTGCCTTTGGCAGGTAGACCCGACAGCATAAAGCACAGTAAATCTAGCCAATTGCGAATAAAGGGGTCGCTCACCACCCCATCCATGATGTTACTGAAGGGGCCTGTGAGTTTAGAAAGACTTGCCGCCTGCTGAAGCAACGCTCCTCCAAAGGGTGCCATCGTTAGTACCGCGCCCAGGTCAGACCGGATAGCTGCGGGAGGGACGGCGATCGCCGCTTTCCCCAATGGCTCCATGACGGCTTGGAGCGATCGCCACTCCTCCACCGCCTGCTGCCCCCGCAGTTTTGCCAATACCTCATAAAACGGCTCAGCCCCAACCTTTGCCGAAAAATCGCCCTCTGGCAGTAAGCAGCCCCATGCGTCGTAGGTAACGCAGGGCAGCTCCTCTCCAATGGCATCTAGCACATGCCGGAGTGGATTAGGGGATGGACTGTAGGACAAACCCGAATACAGCGATGGCCCGGAATCAAACTTAAAGCCGTTTCGCTCAAAAGCATGGGCTGCACCACCAGGGATTGCGTGACTTTCGCACACCACCACTTCAAACCCATAGCGTGCCAGCAATGCCGCACAGCTTAGGCCACCAATCCCGCTGCCAATGACCACAACATCTACACTGCTATTTTTCAACTTACGGCAACATCCTTGCTCTCATTATTAAAATTTTAGTAGTCCACCAAACAATTCCGCTTCATCAAGACTGCTGTCTGTAATTTATCTAATTTTGATAAATTACAACATTTCTTTGGACTTGAGTATTCAACCCTTCCAAAGAAAAAGTCACCTTAGGTTTATCTATCTCGGCAAACTTGTCGTAACCCAGATCTACTAACAGCAGCTTCAAATCTTCTCCAGTAGTTTTAGCCGCTTTTAGCGTTCCTGGATGAATTTCGATAATCAAAGTGGGTTTAAGCGCTGAGATCATTTTAGAAGCGCCTGACAAGAAGGCGCTTTCACTTCCTTCAATGTCTAGTTTAA
>JBGSVR010000277.1:0-8135 GCA_041752855.1 Thermosynechococcaceae cyanobacterium | reverse complement strand
GTTTGGTTGTGCCGTTTAATTCCAATCCAACAGATCTAGCACATGACCAGAAGGGCTTGCTTGTCTGCTTCTGAGAATTCGATGGATAGCATGGGGCAACCTCACTATCAATAGGGCAATCTCAGTACATTACATCCAGTTCTCGGTAAGCTCAAGCTATGAACGTGCAAAGTATATGTGGAGTGGGCTACTGCTGGAGGCAACCGATGAGGCGCTATATAAGGCAAAGGCTGCTGGACGGAAGCAGGCTTACGGGGTTGAGATTTAGTCTGTGAGCGCTTTTCTAGGCCACGATTTCCACGATCAGATAGATCAGGAAATGGTGTCTCATATACAGCAAAGGTTTGGCGCGTTATTCTAGGATCCAATCGACGATGGATTTGCCTGGTTTTCTTATAAGTCCCAAAATGAGTTCGTTTTGGCTACTCCTTCGAGGTGCCTCAAAAGCCTCAAACCCTTTCCAGGTAACAAGCACCATTTTCCGATCTATCTGATTCTTCAACATCAATAAGCTGCCCTTTGGGGACAGAATATTAGCCGAAGCCTATCTAAGTCGTGTACTGCCAGAGCTACAACGCGCTGGTGAATATCTTGGACTCTCGGAAGCACCGAAGGCAAAAGCAAAGACGAACGGAAAATCTGCCGCTGAATCTAAGCCCATGCCAGAACTAGCCACAAATCAAGCCAGCTAGTTCGCTAGGTCAAACCGATGTCTACAACCAACGGCGATAGAAAAGCTGAGCAACTTCAGCCGACTGCACAAACACTAGAAGGTGATCGGGCAAAGGAACTGATCGCCTTGCAAGAGGCTGTCGGTCATTTGGCAAAACAGCAAAGTGCTGATCACCTCTCGAATCAAGAACAGTTCCGCAAGATTGAGGAAAAACTTGAGTTATGGATTCGCACCAACCAATCACTCATGGAGGGGCAGCAGGAAACCGCGAAATCGAACCATCGGCTAGTGGAGGCGATCATAGCGAATACCTCGGAGATGCAGAGGACGACCCAGGAACAGCAGCGTTCTGCGACCTCGTTCGAGAAGGGGACGCACTTGTTGGGCGAGTTAGAGAATCGACTGAAAGCCTTAGAGCTACAAACAACTGGTTTCAAGAAAGCAACGGAAGAATTGAGCAGAATCTTACTAGGTTGGAAACCGCTCTTAGAGAAGACTCAGACACTGGGGGAGATACTGGTGAATCGAATCCCACAGATGAACCAGTCCAACTCGAACCCACAGAACCAGTCATCATCCAAATTGCCCAAACCCCTCAGTCCAGCGCAAGAGCTAAACGCCAGCTTACGCCAAAACAACCAGAGCGACCAAAACAATCAAAACAATCAGAGCAACCAATCGAACAACGACCAGACGATAACCCTGTTCAAGTTGAAGCAGTGGATCGCCATAACCCGTCAAGACGTTCTGTGGACTGGGAAAGGTAATTTAGGTTGGTCAATCTTCAGCACTCTTGTACTGATTGGGCTAATCTCAGCAGCTCTCGTTAGTGGAAGCAGTCAGCTAAGCAGCCTATCGGGAAATGCAAACAGTGCGTTGAAAATCCTTCAGCGTGTCGAGAAAAATATCAGGTAGAACGGAAAACTTGGAGCTTTGTATGGACTTATCATTAGAGCGCTTGGACGATATCCCAGAACCAGAAAGAAAAGATCCGTTTTTTGATCCTGCCGCCATCATCTTTATTGATGCGGTTGCAAGTCTCGCCAGAATCTCAAAGTACCCTGACCTATTGACTTGTAAGGTTATTTTGGATCTAGAGAACTTGGCAGAGCGACTTGAGGTGGCAAACTTTGATGAGGCGGTTAAGCTCCCCTTTGCCCACTTCATGACAACCAAAGGGACATTAACGGGCACAGCAATTCAAATGTCTGCTCGAACGCTAGTGCAAAGGATTCTCCCTACAGACGCTGATGTTGGAGCGGCAGAACTTTTGCAGCGCTGTTTTGAAGTGGAAAGGCTTTTGAAAAGCCCCAGCACGGGCATCTAAATTTTGAAACGTTGTCGGAGACAGAACCATGAACAGAACAATCACCAACGCAATCACGCTTTTTGTCGCACCATTCTTTGCCGCTGTTTCCCTAGCAGCAACCCCTGTGAAGGTTGAGCAGGTACAAGCGGGGTTAGAAGTGGCGATCGCCCGTCAGGCCATCCCTAAAGACGGGGCACTACAGACTGGTGTGATGCAGTTCTTAGACTTGCTGAAAAGTGGCGCTTCCCCTGAAGATGCGTCCCGTAGTACAGGTGTAAAGCTTGCGGTCATCACCCGCTTGCAGCAGCTCGGCGCGGGACAGGCTCGTGCTGTGGTGCAGGTAAAGCCTAAGTCTGAGGCGATCGCCGTGGCTCCTGTTACGGCATCCGCTGCTGTTGCACCAAAGTCTGAAGTGATGGCTCAAACTCATGTGCAGTCTACCGCTCAAGCGATCGCCTCTGATTCAGAAGCCCCAGCACCCGATCCGGTCAAGGCTGAACCCAAGTTAGCAGCGGCTGAAAACCCCTATCAGCTTGCAAATGCTCTTGTTCGGGGTCTAACTGTGGCGAATCGGACGGGAGAGATTGGGTACAAAGCCAATCTGAGCGCGAGGGTTCAAAGTGTTGTGCGATCGCTTCGTCGGGGTGAGTCTCTGGAAAGTGCGGCAAAGTCTTGGGGTGTTCCTGAAAAAATGGTGAATCGCCTTTTAAAGATTGGAAACCTCTAGTAAAAGCAGTATGAACGCCAAAACTACTATCTTTATCAACCTTCCGCTCCTTCTGCTGTCACTTCAAGTATTCCCAGCGAATGCAATGATACAGCCAAGCGCTCTCGAATTGGAACAGCAGCAGTTTTTGAACTCACAAGCACCAATCGAGCCAGCAAAACTCGAAGCAGAGCAAGACCGTTTTCTGCAAGCAACCCTTCCAGCGCAAAAGCCGCAACCTCAATCTTTTTCGGTTTCTCGTTGGAGTTCTGAGCCAGTAGCGCCATTGCCAGTGGAGCCAGAAGCATCACCTGTTTTGCCTGAAGTTCTGGAGCAACCCGTAGTGAATCCAGCGCCAAGCTATCCATTAGAGCAGCCGATTCAAACCAGATATTCCCCCCCAAAGAAGCTGCCCGATCTGTCTAAGCCAGAAGGGTATAGCCGAATCAGTCCAACGCCAAACCCTCAATCTAGTCAGAGTGGTACTGCCACCACTTCAGCTCTAACGACAGTTGAGCCTATCTCCAATTTCCAGCCCAAAATTGCCTTTGCGCTACCGCTGTCGTTGAACAGGTTCCTCAACCGGATACAACTTGGAGCCGAAAGACTCCTTTATCCTCTCATTAATCCCGTCCAAATCACCTCAATTTTTGGATGGCGGACGCATCCGATTTCTGGCACAACTCGATTTCATGCTGGGATTGACCTCGGCGCACCAATAGGAACACCTGTCCTCGCAACCTTCAGCGGTCAAGTCGTTTCCGCTGACTGGATGGGTGGTTACGGGAATACGGTTTTGCTTCAGCATGGCGCTGGATTGCGATCGCTCTACGCTCACCTATCAGAAAGCCTCGTGCGCCCTGGTCAGGTTGTGATGCAGGGGACGGTTATCGGGTTGAGTGGATCAACTGGAAATTCGACGGGGCCACATTTGCATTTTGAGACGCGACGGCTGACGGGTGGCGAATGGATTGCGGTTGATCCTGGGACTGATCTTAAGGCCGCACAACAGCAGCTTTCTTTAGCGCTGCAATATCTAAAGCAAAGACAAGCATCTGTTCCTGCTCGTTAGAGTTATGAAACCCCTAAAACTCGCCAAAGCTATGGCTCTATCTTTCGTCCTTGGCGCTATTCTCTCGGTCGGTTCAGACCCAAAACTGACGCACCAACTACAGGCGATCGCTATTGCAAAAGTCCAGGCGGTCGGTACAGACGCGATGAAGGCCGTCAGCGTCAAGGTTGGGGAATGGCTTGAACAGGGACTAGATGGGGTGCTGAAGGGAATTACGGATCATCTGGCGCAGTCGGGATAGAGGGACGGCAGACACAGTTCAATACACAAAACTTGGAGAAAGACCCATGACGACCACGAACCCAATCTTCAAAGCGACCCGCGCAGCCTTCGCAGAACTAACGACATCAAAGGCACAAGAATGGTATCGCGCTCAAGCCCAGGCGACGGCTGCTGAAGTAAAGGCGATCGCCCATCTTGGTATAGCTACTGTATGGCATTTGCTCAGACCCAAGCAGGATTTACTGTCTGGGGGAAAAGTGGAAAAGGTAATCGTAGCTGCTGCGGATTTTGAAGTGGAAACCCCATCTATTCCGTTTGGGTGGGCGGCAATTGAAGCGAACGATGTAGCTAATGTGTCAGAGCTGGAGGAGAACGCTACCGAGCTGCGCCTTTGGGCTGAGGATTTAGAAGCAGTTGCGGCTGTTGTAGCTGAAGTTGAGCCGACTGACCTTATCTCGGTTGAGGGCGAGGTTTCTGAGGCAGCGTAGAGAACATTGAACTTATTATTTATGGTTGCATTGCAGTGATTTCATATTGCTTGACGGGGTTTCTGTTAGGTTTAATTAGAACTCGTCAATGGCGACAAGCTTTGGAGAATGCTCCGGAAGAGCTTAAGTAAGATATCAAAGTAGATAGATAGCAAAGGATGAAATATGACTGATTTTTTAGATGAACAGATACTTGTGCAGGGGCTAAATATTGTACGGGTGATAGTTGAGTTGTTTGTTCTAACCGGATTGATTATTTCTACCTTTACCACCTCATGGTTTTTTGTGAATAGGCGCTCTAGTCGAATGGAGGTTGTATTAATGGGACTGAAAGCGTCAGTTGTTTTAGGGACTCTTGCAGGATGCACAGCTTTTATCGTAGATGACTGGACACTATTGTTGATATTTGACGTTCTTTTTGCTGTAGCACAAGCAATATTTTTTGTGGTTGCTGCTGTGATATTTCCAAATATAAATGAAGAAAAAATCAAAAATTATAGTTTATAATTTAAACTCTTTAAGTATGACAAACAAATCATTTTTAGCGAAAGGTAGACATATTGTAGATTCTGGAGATTGGCAAAGGGGATTAGCAATAATTCTTGAAAACCTTGCTTCTCTGAGCAAAAGCGATAATTCATTGATTCATGCCCTTGCACTTTTTGAAGCTGGTCACGCCTACGAAATTCTTTCAGACTGGGATAATGCTCGGCTCTACTATAGAGATGCACTTCGCCTGTACGATCACCTAGAAGAACAACGGGGTATTTCAAAAAGTCGGGCTGGACTAGGTTCTGTGCTGGTTTGCCAGGGACACTTTGAGAAGGGGATGATTGAGCTGGATGCTGCTCTTGATTTTTACAAGATAGTAGGAGAATTAAAGGAAGTTGCACAACTTTATACTATTTACCAGAAAGCTCAGGAAGGACTTGATTTAAATAAATCTGAAATTAATAGCTGAATAGGTGTTAACTTATGACCCGTGATACTTGGGAACGCCATTTTTAGCAAAAGCTCAAGCTTCAGCTAGGGCTTGAGCCGGAGCAGATCCGATTTCACTGGAAGGGATACTTTAATCAGAGGTTCACGCCGTAAGGGGCGATCGCCTCTCTCAGAGAAACGCATCGGCTGTATCCGCAGTTGGAGATATTGCCGAATCAGACGAAGACCGCTAAATTCTAGAGAGTTGAGGGCCAAGTAGAAATGATTGCTCAAACCATTGCAGACTACGGAATCTTAGGCATACTGGGCCGCAAGCCTAGCAGTGGTCGTGTCACATATCTAGCACAGAAAGGCGATCGCCAAGTAGTCATCAAGCAGTTTCAGTTTGCCAAAGGCGCGGACTGGTCTAGCTTTAAGGAACTAGAGCGAGAAATCAGCATCCTCAAGAGCTTGCAGCACCCACAGATTCCACGCTACATCGAGTCTTTTGAGTCTGAGACTGGATTTTGCTTAGTACAAGAGTACATTTCTGCCCCGTCTTTGGCAGAATTGCGATCGCGCAGTCTTGAGCAAGTAAAAGATATCGGTCGGCAGCTCCTAGAGATATTGGCATACCTGCAAGCGCTGCATCCGCCTGTGCTTCACCGCGACATCAAGCCAGAAAACGTCCTCTGCAATGAGCAGGGTGAGGTATTCTTGGTTGATTTTGGGTTCTCTCGCTTGGGCAGTGCAGAGGTAGCCGCCAGCAGCATCATGGTCGGCACCACAGGCTTTATCCCGCCTGAACTGTTTGCAGGTCGTGAGCCGACCAAAGCATCCGACCTGTATAGCCTTGGTGCGACTCTGCTAAGTCTAATCACAGGCACCCCATCAACTCAGATGGATCGTTTGCTAGGTGAAGACTTTAGGTTTTCTGACACTGCCTTTGAGGGCGTTGACCGCGCTTATGCAAACTGGCTGAGGAAAATGACGGCAGTGCGTGTGAGAGATCGCTTTGCGGATGCTAAATCTGCGCTGGATGCTCTTGAAGCACTAATTAAAGCAGAGAAATACTCTAGATCGACGATTGAGGAAGCTCATACTCCGCAAGCATATAGATTCGCACAGAAACCGCTCAATGTTGAACCAAAAGTAGCTTACGGAGAAACACAGCTTGATTACGAGTCTTTTTTTGGAGAAATTGATAGAGGTGAGTTAAGCCGAAGCTTAAGTCCAGCGACAATTGAGCGGAGAAAAAGACAAGAGAAGCGTTTGCTCTTAGCGCAAAATCAGCGTCAGCGGAACGAAATATTGTATGGTTTGATAAATCGTTTAGTCTTAATACAAAAAAGAATTTCTTCTACTAATATATCTCTGATTTTACTTGGTATTGCATGGTTTGGATTTATTGGATATGGATTGCTCAATTCAGCAATTGATGAACAGAATCTGATTAATGGAAAGGGTAAATTTATTGAAACAACTGGCATAGTGACCAGTAAAGATAGCAATCGTGGAAATTATAAAGTCTCTGTTAAATCTAATAGTGATAATGCTTTTACATTCTATGTAGGAATAGAGCAATACAGCGCGTTGGCTGTTGGTGAAAAAGCGTGTTTTAGGTCAAGGGAGAAGCCATCTACAAATCAATTAAATTTTTCATCAGTTTCCTGTAAAAATGAGTTCTTAGGGAGATAGAAGATGACTCAATCTATCCAAAAAATCAGAGACTATGCCATTCTTGGTACTCTTGGCCAGAATCGTGAAGGGGGTCGCATCACCCACCTTGCACAGGCAGCAGATGGCGAAAAAGTAGTCATTAAAGAGTTTCGGTTTGTGACTGATTCAAAATGGGATGATTACAGCGCGATCTCCCGTGAGATCGGAATCCTTAAGACCCTAGATCATCCACGCATACCTAAGTTCTTGGAAAGCTTTGAGACAGAACAAGGTGCTTGTCTAGTACAGCAGTACATTGACGCACCAAACCTTGATCAAAAGCGGACTTACACCACCGATCAGGTCTATCAAATCGCTCAAGACTTGTTAGAGATACTGGTCTATCTGCAATCGCTCACGCCCCCTGTACTGCACAGAGACATAAAACCAGGGAACTTGCTTTTAGATGTCGATCACAATCTGTACCTCGTAGACTTCGGCTTTTCGAGAATTGGACTAGAGGACGTGGCTGTTTCATCAATGGTGCGTGGAACCACAGGCTTTATGCCACCTGAGCAAATGCTAGGGCTGGATTTGACCAAGGCCAGTGACCTGTATTCAGTGGGTGCAACCCTCATCTGCCTCATCTTGGGCATCCCTTCCGGTCGTATGGCTCAACTAATGGACATTGGAGAGAATCGGCTTAAGTTTAGCGATCATCTCCCCTCTAATATTGACCCGCACTTTACGCGCTGGCTGAAACATCTGACTGAGCCAAGAGCAGGTAATCGTTTTGCGGATGCAGCAACAGCTTTAAATGCTATGAATGTGGTTCTATCTTGTCATGAAGAATGGGATGCTCAGCCTTATTACTCAAGAACTTCAAGCAGAGCCTCAAAATCTATACTTGAGCAAGTTAAATTGTTCAGGGATCAGTATGCTGAGCCCAGGGTTATTTCATTCTAAGCAAGAGTAGTCAAACGCCTGTAAGGTAATAGAATAGCCCCATTTAGGCATTGCCCACCATTAGTACTTTAGCCATCTTAGACGCATTTAAAGACTTACCCGATACCCGTCGTGGAGCA
>JBGSVR010000276.1:0-2491 GCA_041752855.1 Thermosynechococcaceae cyanobacterium | reverse complement strand
GCTCCTAAATTGGTATGCCCACCAAGGCCGAGAACTGCCCTGGCGCAATACCTCAGATCCCTACGCCATCTGGGTTTCTGAAATTATGCTTCAGCAAACCCAAGTTAAAACAGTTTTACCCTACTACCAACGCTGGCTAGAACGCTTTCCCATTATTCAATCCTTAGCCGAATCCGAACAGCAGGCAGTTTTAATGCTGTGGCAGGGCTTAGGCTACTACGCACGGGCGCGGAACCTCCATAAAGCTGCCCAAAAAGTGATGTCAGATTATGGCGGTCAATTCCCCACGCAAATAGAGGAGGTTTTGAAACTTCCAGGTATTGGCAGAACTACTGCAGGTGGCATTCTTAGCTCAGCCTTTCATCAGGCGTTACCTATTTTAGACGGCAATGTTAAGCGCGTACTAGCAAGACTTGTTGGGCTATTGATTCCCACAAAATATGCCTTATCCTTTCTATGGCAGGGGTCTGAAATCTTGCTAGACCCTAACGATCCAAAAGCATTCAATCAGGCGCTCATGGATTTAGGCGCGACGGTATGTACGCCCAAGCAGCCTACCTGTTTGCTGTGTCCGTGGTCAAATGTTTGTCAGGCACATCACCTTAACCTACAGTCGGTAATTCCTATGTCAGAAACCCGCGAACCCATTCCTCATAAGCTGATTGGCGTTGCCGTGATTTGGAACGAGCAAGGCCAAATTTTGATTGATAAGCGGCCTCAAAGTGGTTTATTAGGTGGCCTATGGGAATTCCCCGGGGGCAAATTAGAACCCAACGAAACCCTCGCCCAATGCGTAGTCCGTGAAATCCAGGAAGAACTGGGTATTGAGATAGAAGTGCTAGAGCATTTCATGACCCTTGATCATGCCTACACGCACTTTAAGGTGACGCTCTCGGTTCATCACTGCCGCCACGTTTCCGGTGAACCTCAGCCCATTGAATGTGATGAAGTGAAATGGGTCACGCTAGACGAACTAGATCAGTATCCATTTCCAACAGCAAATCAAAAGATTATTGCGGCACTGCGAGAGAACGGAATGCCCCCTAGCATGGTGCCTGCACCTTGAGCAGTGGTGGGACGACCTCCATTTCTCCTATTCTGATCAAACCAATCGCTACAGTGATGTAAGACGCGCAGTACGCAGCAGGATGACATGACAAGAACCGGAATCGGCATCAGAACGGCTCAAGATCGCTCTGAAAGAATCACAGGCCAAGTTCATATATATGATGGCGCAGGCAAAGGGAAATCTCAAGCCGCCCTAGGGGTTGTACTGCGCTCCATTGGTCTCGGCATTGGTTCTTCTTTCCAAACGCGAGTCTTGCTGCTGCGGTTTCTCAAAGGCCCAGGCCGTACCTACGACGAAGATGCCGCTATCGAAGCCCTTCAACGTGCCTTCCCCCACCTCATCGATCAGGTTAGAACTGGACGAGCAGAATTTTTCAATGCCGATGAAGTCACCCGCTTTGATCGCTTAGAAGCTCAGCGCGGCTGGGATATTGCCAAAGGGGCGATCGCCTCCGGTCTCTACTCCGTCATCGTCCTCGACGAACTCAACCCCGTTCTCGATCTGGGACTGTTGTCCGTCGATGAAGTCGTGCGATCGCTCAAACAAAAGCCAGATCACCTCGAAGTTATCACCACAGGGCGTGGCACCCCCCAAGCCCTCATGGACATTGCTGACCTGCACTCAGAAATGCGACCTCACAGCCCAGAAGGCAACCACCAAGGTATCGAAGGCATTGAAATTTACACAGGCGCAGGCAAGGGCAAATCCACCAGTGCCCTCGGTCGCGCCCTCCAGGCGATCGGTCGTGGCATCAGTCAAGATCAGTCTCACCGCGTACTCATCATGCAGTGGCTCAAAGGCGGTTCCGGCTACACCGAAGATGCCGCCGTCGCCGCCATGCAGCAAAGCTACCCCAGTCTCGTAGACCACCAGCGCTGCGGCAGAGACGCGATCGTCTGGCGGGGGCAACAGCAAGAGCTAGATTACGTCGAAGCCGAACGGGGTTGGGAGATAGCGAGAGCTGCGATCTCCTCAGGACTCTACAAAACCATCATCCTCGACGAACTCAACCCCACCGTAGACCTAGAACTCCTTCCCGAAGAACCTATCCTGCAAGCCTTCCTTCGCAAACCCCGCGACACCGAAATCATCATCACAGGCCGCTGCAAGAATAATCCCTCTTATTTCGCCCTAGCCAGCACCCATTCCGAGATGATTTGCCACAAACACTACGCAGAGAAAGGCATAGAACTCAAAAGGGGCGTAGATTTCTAACCTTCTCCATCTCACTAAAAAGGCTCCAGGCATAAGCCTGGAGCCTTTTTAGTGAGTATTCTTGAGTGAATTTCAAAATTCTTTTGCTTAGGGTGTTGACATCCTTTATTCACCCTGATACATTAGTAAAGCGCTCGAGAGACGAAGTCACTCGAACCGCCCAGAACCTAGACAAATCAATAGTTTGAAAGATTCTTAAAGAATTTT
>JBGSVR010000275.1:0-4741 GCA_041752855.1 Thermosynechococcaceae cyanobacterium | reverse complement strand
ATGATTTTAGAAGAGAAAATTGCTCCCAACCGCTGGATTGGCTCATTATTAGTCTCAATTGGAGTGATGTTAGCAGGTCTTACAAGTCTTAAGCAGAACAGCTTTAGAGGTTCAAGCGGCGACAGAAATCTATAGCTTAATGGCAAGAGGGAAATGCAAAAATTTATTTAGTAAGGATTAGCGTCATGATGACGTGGCTTGCGTTAACGATATTAGTGCTAACTGACTGTACTGCAACTATATTGATGGCAAAAGGGGTGAGAGACATTGGCGAATTTACGATGTTTCCCCTTCATAAACTACTCAAGTCAATCCGGCGCTTAGCGACAGACTTTAGAGTAGTTTTAGGTATTTTTAACATGACAGTCGCTTTTTTTATGTTGATCTTTCTTCTGCTTTATTCAGACATCAGTTTTGTCTGGCCAGCCACTGCCTTGACAGAACCTATCAATATGCTCGGCTCCAAATTTATTCTGAAAGAGCGGGTCACAAGGCTGCGCTGGCTTAGTATGGTTTTTATCTTCTTGGGAGTGACTTTAATCTCAATCAACTAGGTTATAAGTCACAAAATCGTAGAACCCATTGTTAAATATGATCTTTCCTAAATTTCTACTACTCGCACTGTCTTTTTCTACCGTAGTAGAAGCATTCCCCTCTATACTTTTTTTGGTTTTATGCCTGCCGGCTGTCGTATACCATATCTATGCGATTTACACATCACTCGCCTTCTTTTCTAATCCAACTAAAGCTAACGCTGACTTCAATCCACCCGTCACTATTCTGAAGCCAATTTGTGGCCTAGATATTGATACATACGACAACTTTGCTTCCTTCGCTCGCCAGAACTATCCAACCTATCAAATTATCTTTAGCGTTCGAGATAGAAAAGATCCCGTCATTAAGGTCGTGAAACAAATTATTCAGGACTACCCAAAGGTTGATATTCAACTGGTGGTTAATGATCGCACGCTGGGCAGCAACCTTAAAGTTGGCAATCTATCCAATGCACAGACCCTAGCAAAATATGACATTTTTCTGCTTGCAGATAGTGATGTTCGGGTCGGACCTAACTACCTAAGACGCGTGATTCAGCCGCTGCATAAGCCGGAGGTAGGGGTTGTTACCTGTCTCTACCGTCCCGTGACAAGAGGGTGGGTGGCTAATGTTGAAGCTTTAGGCATTTCCACTCATTATCTTGCTTGCGTCATGGTTGCAAATCAACTGGGAAGTGTCCAGTTTGCCCTAGGGCCAACGATCGCCATCCGTAGAACATTGCTAGAAAAGATTGGTGGATTTGCAGCGATTTCGGAGTATCTTGCCGATGATTTTCAGCTCGGCTATCTTAGCGCTCAGGCCGGTTACAAGGTTGTGCTGTCTGATTACGTGATCGATCACTTGATCTCAACCATCAGTCTGACTGATTTATTTCACCGACAGGTACGCTGGGCTTGCTGTACCCGCGTCTCAAGATTTTGGGGGTATGTGGGGCTAATTTTTTCTCACGGCATTGTGACTAGTTTGCTATTTTTATTTCTGACTGGAGGGTCTTTTTTCGGTTGGTTTGGGTTTGGGTTAACCTGGATTACCAGGCTGAGTATGGCCTGGATTGTGGGAGCGATTGGACTTAGAGATTCATCTGTAAAAAAGTTTTTATGGCTGGTTCCTTTGAGCGATTTGATCAATTTCTTGATTTGGCTTTATAGCTTTAGCAGTAACCGCATTGAATGGCGAGGTCAGAAAATGCTTTTGACTAGGGGAGGCAAACTGGTGCCATTGGAAGTGGAAGCAGCAGCAGCCTATTCCTCTTCTTCATGCACTCCTCGCTAAGGTTGGGCATTCTTAACGGTCTTAGGCAATACAGCACTAAACAGCCAAAAACTTCTGAATAACCGCATGACTGAGTTCACTGGTGGGGCCAGAGGCAACAATGCCGCCTTTCTGCATGGCATAGTACCAATCTGCCTGCCTTGCAAAGTGCAGATGCTGCTCTACTAAAAGCACTGAAATGCCCGTGGTTTTAATGATGCGCCGCACAGCAGACTCAATTTCTAAAATAATCGAAGGCTGAATGCCCTCGGTTGGCTCGTCAAGCACCAGCAGCTTGGGTTTGCCCATAAGGGCACGGGCGATCGCCAGTTGCTGCTGTTGCCCCCCACTAAGGTCGCCGCCCATCCGTGAAAGCATGGTTTTGAGGACGGGAAATAGCTCAAAAATTTCTTCAGGAATCTCTTGCTTGCTGCCTGAGCCGTTGGGCAAAGCCTCCATACCCAGCAGCAGGTTTTCTTTGATCGTGAGGCGAGGGATAACTTCTCGACCTTGGGGCACATAGCCAATGCCCATTTTGGCGCGTTGGTAGGTGGGCTTACGGGTAATGTTTTCGCCCCTAAACTGAATGGTGCCAGAACGGGGGTTAAGCACCCCCATAATGCTTTTGAGCAGCGTCGTTTTGCCCACTCCGTTGCGTCCAATTAGGCAAACCATTTTGCCTGAGGCCACCCCCATATCTACATTCCGTAAAATGTGGCTCTCCCCGTAGTAAACATTCAGGTTAGAAATATCCAGCATCGGCTGAGAGCCTGTGTCAGGATACTGCGTGGCGACGGCTCCAGAGGCTTGACTCATAGCAATTTCCTATTTAATAAAATCTCTAAAAAGCTGCTATTCAGCGTGTTCGGTTTCTTCGGTGCCCAGGTACACCTCAATCACCTTCGGGTCGTTCTGGATTTCGTCCATGGTGCCTTCACACAGCACCGTACCCTGGTGTAGCACCGTCACTTTGCGGGCAATCTGGCGCACAAACTCCATGTCGTGCTCAATCACCATAATGGAATGGCTTTCGGCGAGGGCTAAGAGCAGGCTCCCCACGTTTTCGGTTTCTTCATCCGTTAGACCCGCGACGGGTTCATCTACTAGCAGCAGGTCTGGCGACTGCGCCACCAGCATTCCAATCTCTAGGCGCTGTTTTTCGCCATGAGACAGCAGCTCTGCCCGAATATCGGCTTTAGGCACTAGCCCAATGGTTTCTAGTAGCCCCGCAATGGTGCGACGTTCGCCAGGAGCGGGTCGCCCCAGTAGAGAGGCAAACACGTTTTTGCTGGCGGCACAGGACAATTCCAGGTTCTCTCGTGGGGTGAGTTTTTGATAAACACGCGGGGTTTGGAATTTTCGACCAATCCCCATCCGCGCAATTTGATGTTCTGCATACGGCCTTAGGTTTTTCCCCTTAAAGGTGACTTGCCCCGTTGTGGGCTTTGTTTTACCCGTAATCACGTCCATAAACGTGGTTTTGCCTGCGCCGTTAGGTCCAATGACCACCCGTAGCTCTCCGGCATTCATGCTGAAGTTAAGGTTGTTGATGGCCTTAAATCCGTCGAAGCTGACGGTTAAGTTCTCAATTTCTAGGATTTTTTCGCTCATGCTGCACTTCTAAATCTTCTTCAAGACTGGGGTAGGTAGAGAGTTTGGGGGGTAAACCGAGGCGCGATCGCAGCCACAGCACGTTCTCGGCACTTAATAAGCCCAAGAATCCGCTGGGCAATACAGTCACGACCAGTAAAAAGAGTGCCCCCTGGAAAAACAGCCAGAACTCTGGATACTGCTCACTCAGTAGGGTTTTGGCAAAGTTCACAATGAGCGCTCCCAGGGCAGCTCCCACCAGCGTTGCTCGACCGCCAACTGCGACCCAAATCACCATTTCAATGGAGAAGGCAATGTCCATCGCCTTGGGCGTAATAATGCCGGACTGCACGGTATATAGCGCACCAGCAATGCCTGCCAGCCCTGCTGAAACGGCAAAGACAAACACCTTGTACCAAGTGGGGTCATAGCCCGAAAACCGGACGCGCGGCTCATCATCACGAATAGCAAGCAGCAGTCTTCCTAAGCGTCCGCTCGTGAGCCAGCGGCAAAAGGCATAGCCCAGCGCTAGAAATACGACGCTTAAGACAAAAAAGACGGTCTGGTTTCTGGGGTCACTGACCAACGCTCCAAAAAACTGCGCGGTATCGGTCTTAAGGCCATTGGTGCCGTTGATTAGCTTTTGCTGCCCGTTAAAGAAGTTGAAGAACACAATGAGCGCCGCCTGGGTCAAAATCGAGAAGTACACCCCTCGGATTCGGTTGCGAAACACCAGATAGCCCAAGATTGCCGCGACAACGGTTGGAATGATAAAGATCGCCGCAACGGTAAACGGCAGCGAGTAAAAGGGCTGCCAGAATAGCGGCAGTTCCGTCACGCCATAAAGGTTAAAAAAGTCAGGGATTTGCCCTACCGGAAGCTGTAGCTGTAGGTGCATGGCGAGAGCGTAGCCACCGAGGGCAAAAAAGATGCCGTGGCCTAGGCTCAACATGCCTGTGTAGCCCCAAATGAGGTCAATGCCAAGGGCGGCGATCGCCAGTGCTACAAAGCGCCCCAACTGGTTAACGCGAGAGCCTTGCCCCATTAGGTTCAGTAAGGCCGGAGCCAGAAAAATAAACGCTAGGGCTAAAACTGCCACCGTCATAATTTCGGGCAGCAGAGACTTACGCCTGCGCGGCGTTAGATCTGGCTGAACTTGTGATTGTGTTTCGACCGCAGTCATGGGTATTCTTTAAGCCTCCACCGTGCGACCCTTTTGGGGAAATAGCCCCGCAGGTCGAAACTGTAAAAACACAACAATGAGCGCAAACACCACCACTTTTGCCATGCTCGCCGTTGCAAAAAACTCGACCACCGAAGTCATGAAGGGACTGCCAGAAAACAG
>JBGSVR010000274.1:0-2290 GCA_041752855.1 Thermosynechococcaceae cyanobacterium | reverse complement strand
GATCGGGTCTTGATTAGGGTTCAGCACCAGACGAGCGACGGCTGGCTGCAAGTTCAGCAGTGCCTTAAACGCCGAAGTGGCTCGACCCCGCGCCTGTTCTTCTAAGGTGCGCCCCAGCAACACTAGCCCCACAATCATGACCGGAGCATCAAAAAAGCATTCCCAGCCAATCTGCGGAAAGGCTAGCGCCACATCACTGGCAAGGTAGGCCGTCCAAGCACCCAGGCTCACCAGCGTATTCATATTGGGGATGCCGCGCCACAGGCTAAGTGCCCCATCGATCCCCATTGCTCGACCTGGCATCAGAAGGGCGATCGTTGCCAGTCCCCAATGAAACCACAGCTCGCCTAATACAGGGATATGTAGCCCCGTAAACTCATGCAGGTGCCCAATAAGAGAAAGCAGCACCAGCGCAATGGATAACCCAATCTGCCAGAGCCGCCCAACCACTTCCGTTTGTAGATTAGGATTAGGCACTTCAGACGACTGTGGCGATTCCACTTGGGTGGGAAAGCCGAGATTAGTCAGGGCGATCGCCAATCCACTCGCAGAAATCGCTTCAGATTGATAGGCGATGACCGCTTTTTCCGTCACCAAATTCACCGAAGCAGAAACCACGCCTTGTTTCTGGCCTAGCGCCTTCTCTACTGCCTGCACACATCCCGCACACTTCATGCCCTGAACGTGCAAAACAGCTTCTTGAACTTGCATCGACAACGGACTTAGCCCTCATGCTGAGATATTTCCTTTCTGTTCTAGTCCATATTGGTCATTCCGTGTCGGACTTGTGAAGGCGGTTATAAGAACTATGTCGTGTATTCAGCGTTGATTTTGACGTAGTCATAGCTCAAGTCACAGCCCCAGGCAGTACCAGCCCCCCTGCCATCCCCAATCGAAAGCGTGACCACGATAGGCTCTTCAATGTGTTGCACAACCCCCTCTCGGCTAAACGGTAAATTCTTTCCTGCGGTAGAAATAGCTAAATCATTGCTGTTAGCTGTTCCCACAACATCCCTTGGCAGGCTGCTTTGCTCAGCCGTTTGCTTGAGATAGGCGATCGCCGCCCCTCGATCAAACCCCTGAGGCGTGCCGTTTTCCATCAGCAAAAAGTCCCCTAGCCGAATGGTCAGCTTTTCGGCACTAAAAGGCACCCCAGCCCGACCTGCCGCCGCCGCAATGCGTCCCCAGTTAGGGTCACGCCCAAACACCGCCGCCTTAAACAGCATCGAACCCGCAATGGTTCTCGCCACCTGTCGCGCCGAAGCATCATCCGTCGCGCCACTCACGCGCACTTCAACCAAACAAGTTGCGCCTTCCCCGTCCCGCGCAATTCGCTTCGCCAGGTAGATGCAAACCTCCGTCAGCATTCCCTCTAAAATTTCGGCCTCAGCGCCCATTTCCGTAATGGCTGGCGTGCGCGACTGACCATTGGCAAGCGCCAACACCATATCGTTGGTGCTGGTATCGCCATCCACCGTAATTTGGTTAAAGCTGCGATCTACCGCACGACCCAGCATCTGCTGCCACAGATGAGGCGATACTCCCGCGTCACAAGTAATAAAGGCCAAAAGCGTTGCCATGTTGGGGTGAATCATCCCCGATCCCTTCGCAATGCCGCCTACCCGCACGGGGCGATCGCCAATCATCATCTCCAAAGCAATGCTCTTTGTCACCAAATCCGTCGTAATAATGGAGCCTGCCGCGCGATCCCCCCCATCTGCCGTAAGGTCACTGATCAGAGGGGCGATCGCCGTTCGCATCTTCTCCATCGGGATCTGCTGCCCAATTACACCCGTTGAGGCCACCAAAACCTGCTCTGGTGGAATGTCTAGCGCCTGACCAATCAACTCGGCTTTTTCGTGTACCGCCGCCCAGCCTTGCTCCCCCGTCCCCGCATTGGCCTGTCCTGCATTACATAGAATGGCCTGAGCAGTTGACTTTTTCTCTAAACACTGGCGGCAATAGTCTACACAGGCCGCTCTTACTTGGCTAAGCGTGAAGACCCCAGCGGCGATCGCAGGGACATCCGAGACAATTAGCGCCAGATCTGGCAACCCCGAAGGCTTCAGCCCCGCCGCAATCCCCGCCGCCCGAAACCCCTTCGGAGCCGTTACGCTACCGGAAATGACCTGCCAGTCTGCCATAAAAATTCCTCTGTGGGCACAAGTTCGATCAATCAGACCCTAATCTTAATGTGCGCCAAGGGTTGCTTCAAGAGGGTAAGCCACAACTCATGACATAGGGTGCGATCCCCTGGGTTTTACTCTGTAATATATAGAGTGAACCAATG
>JBGSVR010000273.1:0-2293 GCA_041752855.1 Thermosynechococcaceae cyanobacterium | reverse complement strand
ATTACAGAACGAGTTGCAACCAAACGGGTTGAACCACTCCACGCCGAACTAGAGCATTTTGTAAACTGCGTTCGTGGGGGGCAGCAGCCTTCCATCGGCGGAGAGCAGGCACTTAAGGCGCTCAAAATTGCCAGTCTTATTGAGCAAATGACCATGGATGGACAGCTTTGGAGTACGGCTTTGTCAGGCTCCCCTGATGGAAAAATGCTTCCCTTAACGGCGATTTAGGCAATATGGGGCTAGATTAGAGGCAAGCCTACAAGTAAGCTTAAACATTCAAGTTTTACCCCAAAGGATCCATATTTATGTCATCGGATTTTGATCGCGGCATTATGAAGTTTAAAGGCGCGGATAATCCTCTGATTATTACGCTATCGGCAGTGGTTATTTTGGGCGCCATTTTGACGTTAGTCTGGTGGTCGCTCCATTCTGCCTATGCGCTTCACTAGCATTTTGTAAATCTATGAAGCCAATCCAGCAAGGGCGTTTTCCTTTGCTGGATTTTTTAATGCGCAAAAAATTCAGCCCCCAACAGTTGTTAGGGGCTGAAAGTGTTCGTTTTGGTTATGTTTTGGGTGCGATCGCCGAACGACCTAACCCCAATTCTCTAAGACGCAGTCTTTGCAGTGCTACGCTGCCGACGGGTCGGAGTAGGCGTACCACTGCCTGTTGTGACTACAGCAGCAGCAGGCGAAACGATCGGAGATGGAATCGTTTTCACTGCGGATGTGGGGACAGTTATTCGAGTGGTGCGCCGTTCGGCCTGCTGAGGGTACTGCATCAAAAACAGCAGAGAAGCTCTGGTTTGCAGCTCACGGCGAAGCAAACCGTTTAGCTCACGCTCTAGATGAGTCTTTAAGCCTTCCCAATCAATATCAAGCTGACCGTCTTCTTCTTTAGTGGTGTACTGCTCCCAGCGGTTTCTCAGGGCAAGCTCAATGGCTTCTTTAACCCAAGTTCTCCACTTATCGTGGCTCACGCTGGTTACAACCCCGCGTAAATGTACCTCTGGAGCCGTCAGCATTTCACCATTGGCACCAATCACTGCTGCCACTGTCACCATGCCATCTTCTGCGAGGCGCTGCCGCTCTTGAAGAACGTTCGCCTGCACAATGCCTGCGGTATCCATTAGCTCAATACCTGCGGGCACCTTGCCGCCAATTTTGATAGATTCTGGGGTCAGCTCAACCACGTCACCATTGTCAATAATGACCATGTTTTCTGCCGGAACGCCGACGCTCTGAGCTGTCTCAGAGTGCTTGATCAGCATCCGGTGTTCGCCATGCACGGGCAAAAAGAACTTAGGCTTGGTTAAGGCCAGCATCAGCTTCTGATCTTCTTGACAGCCGTGACCAGAGACGTGAATCCCCTTATCGCGACCGTATACAACGTGGGCACCCTGAATCATGAGTTGGTCAATGGTGTTGACCACAGAAATGGTGTTACCAGGGATGGGGTTAGCCGAAAAGACCACCGTATCGCCCTGGCGAATTTGGATTTGGCGGTGTTCTTTACGTGCAATCCGAGACATTGCCGCCATTGGCTCGCCTTGAGAACCCGTGGTGAGAATGATGACCTTGTGGTCGGGCAAGTTCCGAATTGCCTGGAGGGGTTCAAAAAGGTTGTCGGGGCACTTGATGTAGCCCAGATTACGAGCATGGGCAATCACGTTCAGCATGGAGCGACCCAGCACAGACACCACACGGTTGTGCTTTTGAGCCAGTTCCAAAATCATGTTAATGCGATGGACGGAAGACGCAAAGGTCGTCACCAACAAGCGACCCTTCGCCTGACTGATAATGCGATCAAGGTTCGGGAACACAGAGCGCTCAGAAGGTGTAAAACCAGGTAGTTCCGAGTTGGTGGAGTCGCTGATAAGGCACAGAACGCCTTTCTCGCCATACTCTGCAAGACGCTGGAGGTCAAAATACTCACCATCCACAGGGGTGTGGTCAATTTTGAAATCGCCTGTGTGAATCACCACGCCAACGGGGGTATGAATTGCCACCGTAAAACTATCGGCGATCGAGTGGGTATTGCGGATAAATTCTACAAAGAAGTGCTTGCCGTAGCGCACAATCTCACGAGGGCCAACGGTATGTAGCTTTGTCTTACCTGCAACGCCCGCTTCTTCTAGCTTGCCTTGGAGCAGCGCCATCGCAAGACGAGGGCCATAGATGACCGGAATATTAAACTGCTTAAGGTGAAAGGCAATGCCGCCAATATGGTCTTCGTGACCGTGGGTAACAATCATGCCCTTAATTTTGTGCTGATTGTCGCGCAGATAGGTCAT
>JBGSVR010000272.1:0-2223 GCA_041752855.1 Thermosynechococcaceae cyanobacterium | reverse complement strand
CTCAGGCTCGCCCCAGTTTAGATGATGTCTACCTTTCCGCGACAGGGCAAACGCTTTTAGACGCAGAAATGGCGGCATCCAGCCAGCGCGACCTTAAGGCAGAACGTAAGCAAGCGATGCGCTAGGCGGCGGCTCCACACTCTTATTTTCCTCTCACAGATTTTCTGATCCGCGTTGGACGTAAACCGATGACTAGTAGCACTTCTGTTAAGCCTCAATCTAATTCTGAAGCGCAGACTCAGGCAACATCAGACTTTCAGCCTAACTTGAAGCCCCCCAGCCTAATCTCCCCCGAATTTGTGCAGGAAACCCTGGCCTTGGCACGACGGCTGTTTATTCAGCTTCAGCGACGGCCTTCTACCCTCATTGCAGGGATTGTGCAGCCTTTGATGTGGCTGCTGCTGTTTGGGGCATTGTTTAAGAATGTTCCCCAAGGCATGTTTGGCGTGAGTCAAACCTACGGTCAGTTTTTGTGCGCTGGGGTGATTGTGTTTACGGCCTTTAGCGGTGCGCTCAATGCGGGTTTGCCCGTCATGTTTGACCGTGAGTTTGGGTTCTTAAATCGGCTGTTGGTTGCGCCACTGGCCTCACGGTTCTCAATTGTGCTGGCCTCTGCAATTTTTATCACTACCCTGAGCCTGATTCAGACCGCTGCCATTATTGGACTTAGCGCTGCGTTAGGGGCAGGGCTACCCAATATTTTAGGGTTAGGGGTTGTGGTGCTGATTGTGCTGCTGCTGGTGCTAGGGGTAACGGCATTAAGCTTAGGCTTGACCTTTGCGCTGCCAGGGCATATTGAGCTAATAGCCGTCATTTTTGTAACTAACCTACCGCTCCTGTTTGCCAGCACTGCGCTGGTGCCCCTCGCCTTTATGCCGACCTGGCTTCAGATTGTGGCAAGCCTAAACCCGCTAAGCTTTGCCATTGAGCCGATCCGCTATGTTTACCTTCACAGTGATTGGACTTTTGCCAGCATTGTCATGGAAGCGCCTTGGGGGAATTTATCACTGGGTGCAACGCTGCTGCTTTTGGTTGGGTTTGATGCGATCGCCCTCATCAGCATCCAGCGACTGCTTCAGCGCAAGCTGGCTTAGGTCTGCACCGCTGCCATAATACGACGGAAAAACTGACCGACCTGCTGCAATATTTTGGGTGCCCAGTCTTCACCAGAAACAGGTGACGGCTCAACAGGTGCAGGAATACTCGCCATTAAGTCATGAAATTCATCGAGTAAATCATGCTCAACATCAGACACTTCATTATCAGAAATGAGAAGATTTCCGATCGCCGCCAGTAGCTTTAAACGCTCAGAATCTGGGCTGTCCTGAAGGTAGGTAATTAGCCATCGTTCGGTCTGTTTAAGATCCACGGGGGTTGTCAGCAATGCATCAAGCTGTGCATCATGCTCTAAATGAAGTCTGGATAACACTTTTCGTAAATAAGCCACCTCTTCAGGGACAAGGTGCTGGTCAATCCAGGCAGACCCAATCAGGATATTGAGCATTAGTCGCTGGTGTTGAGCGATTTCCATAGCGTTAAGTCTCTGTGCTTTATGTTGATCATGCCTTGGGTTAACCCAAGCATCAAGCTATTGGGCAAAAGAACCGCATTAGCGCAAACAAAGCACTAATGCACCAACTGGATTTTGTGAAGCTTATTCTCTAATACTTCAACAACCCGCAAGTATTCACGCTCGAGCTGATCTACTAACCCGTTGACCTGTGCTTCATTCCCTGCGATCGCACCTGAATTTCCAAACGTTTCTAGCGTCTCACAAAGGGTCGCAAGGGACATAGCACCGAGTGCAGCGCTACTCGACTTTAAGGTGTGGGCACCGTAGGATAACTGGTTTAAATCTTTGTTTTGATTCGCCTCTACCACCACCTTAAGCAACAAAGGTGCATCCTCCAGATAAACCTGTATCAGTTGAGGCAAAATGTCTGCCGCCTCTTCCCCAAATTGATTTAGGGTGACGTTGAGCACATCCTCACAAATGCTCTCAACATCTGGCTTGAATTCTGCAAAAGTAAGCTCACAAGGCAGTGTGACGGGGTCTTCATCGTTGAGGTGTGATAGAGATAGTGGCGGGGGTAGCTTTAGCCCCTGAGCCAGAATCTTTACTTCACAATCCTTGAGGGCGCGGGTGAGTTCTTCGATCCGAATCGGTTTGCTGACATAATCACTCATTCCAGCATCCAGACAGCGTTCGCGATCGCCCTTCAT